>NZ_JAZHLI010000011.1:0-100615 GCF_036549475.1 Aurantimonas sp. A2-1-M11
GCAAGGACAGCAGCAGGATCTCGTCCAGCGGATAGATCACCTTGGTGAGTTGCCGCGGGTCCGGCAAATCCGCAAAATGATCCAGAAAAACAATACTCTCCAGTACCGCCTCGCCGGACACAGCCATTCCCGCAATCTCCCAATCGAATCAATTGGGAACCCACAGATTCAGTACTTGCACCAAATGTCACGCGCCAACTCACCCGATTGCCCTGGCGTTCGGCCAGAGCATGCTTGACCTTCCAGTAGCTGGAATCCCCACCTTTCCGCCAGTGAAGCGAAAGCGAAGGAATCGCGTGATGGAAACCACGATCGAGACCCATGGGCAGACAGTCCTGAATATTCCGGGAATGCACTGCGGCGGCTGCGCCCGGACGATCGAGAAGGCCTTGGGGCAGGTGGCCGGTGTAGCCGCCGCCAGGGCGGATGCGGGGCCAGGGATTGCAGAAGTGGTGGGGTCAGCTTGCTCGGCCGATCTTGTCGCGGCTGTCGCGGCGGCTGGCTACGAGGCCAGCGTCGCAGTGAGCGCGCCGGAAGTGGTCGACCGGCAGGCGGTAACATCGAAATGCTGCTGCAGCTGATACCGCCAATACGGAACTCACCGCGCCGAAAGCTGAAAAGGAAGCCTCCCGATGGTAACGACGCCGATCAACGCCACGACGAAGCATGCCGTCCTCTACCGGATGGTCATGGAAAAGCACGTCTGCCCCTACGGGCTGAAGTCGAAGGACCTGCTCGAGCGCGAAGGCTTCGCGGTCGACGACAATTGGTTGACGTCCCGCAAGGAGACCGACGCCTTCAAGGAGGAGCATGGCGTCGAGACGACGCCGCAGACCTTCATCGCCGGCGAGCGCGTCGGCGGCTACACGGAGCTGCGCGAACATTTCGGCAAGGCCGTCAAATCGGACGACGAGACCACCTACCAGCCGGTGATCGCCATCTTTTCGGTCGCCTTCCTCATGGCGCTGGCCGTCTCCTTCGCTGCCTATGAGACGATCTTCACCCTCCGGGCGATCGAATGGTTCTTTGCCATCTCCATGTGCCTGCTCGGCATCCAGAAGCTGCAGGACATCGAGAGCTTCTCGACCATGTTCCTGAACTACGACCTGCTCGCCAAGAGATGGGTGCGCTACGGCAAGATCTATCCGTTCGGCGAGACACTGGCCGGGCTCCTGATGATCGCAGGCGCCCTCACCTGGCTGTCGGCGCCGATCGCGCTGATCATCGGGACGATCGGCGCAGTGTCGGTCTTCAATGCCGTCTACGTTCAGAAGCGCGAGCTCAAATGCGCCTGCGTCGGTGGCGGCTCGAATGTGCCGCTCGGCTTCGTCTCGCTGACCGAGAACCTCGTCATGATCGGCATGGGTCTCTGGATGCCCCTGCGCATGATGGTGTGGGGCGGCTGAGGATCGTCGTTTCGACGCTCTGGGGGAGCGGGAGCGCGGCGCCCGAATCGTGTCGGCCTGCGACTTCCGCCCCGACCCCCAGCCATTCGTTCGGCGCTGATACCGTGGGGTATCGGACAAGCCGACCTGCAAAAGGAGAGAGCAATGATGATGGACCAACACTCCGGCTACATGGGCTGGATGCCCCTCGGCATGGGACTATGGGGTATCCTCGTCCTGGTCATCCTTGTCCTGGTGATTGCGGCACTGGTGAAATACCTGCGCCGCTGATCGTGGCGGGTTCAGAAGATACCGTTGGCCTTCTGGACCTCGCGGACATATGCGACGATGTCCGCAACCTGTCGCCGACTGACTCCCTCGACCGGCGGCATGTTTCCGAAACGCCAGTGATGGGCACGCACGCCTTGTGTCGCGGCGATCAGGAATGCCTGGTCACCGTGGTGGTTCGGCTCGTAGATCCGGTGGATCAGCGGCGGCCCCTGTTCGGCACCCCCGGCGTTGTCGCCGTGGCAGGCAGCGCAGTTCGCAGCGAACAGATCCTGTCCCCGTTCCGCCTGGAAGGAGAGCTTGGGCATGTCCACGGCGACGATGTGCTCGGTGGGAGCTGGTCCGGTGGACGTGGCGCGCCACAGAAGGAACGCGCCGATCGCGAGCACGCCGGCCGATACCGAGATGGTGGTCTTCGACAGCCTCATCGGCATCTCCTCAGGTCACTTCGAACCAGGTCATCATTCCGCCGCGGCGTGCTCCAGCATGTGGCAGTGAAGCAGCCATCTCACCGGATTGTCGGCCATGAAGACGATCTCGCTCGTCTCGTCGGGCATCATCAGGTCGGCCTCCCGGAGAAAGTCGGAACCGCGGATGGCCCCGGCTGGTCAGACGAGAGAATCACGCAAGTCATGATGACACGATCGGGCTTCGCACGCATCGCGGACGAAAATCTTGGTCAAGACAGCGATTCGGAACGTCTTCTCTTGGCCGCGACGCAAGCCGCCGAACAGCCGAAGAGCTGCAAAAAATGGGTTTTCGACCACGATGATTGGACCGGTAGCCCGCGCGGAGCGACCGAGCCCCCTTCGGAACGCGGGAACTCAGGTGAAGCGCCGGCCCCCGGTAAAACACGAGCAAAAGCATTAATTGGGGAAAATTCGCAAACTATGTGTCGCGAGACAAAATGGTACGCCCAAGGGGAATCGAACCCCTGTTTGCGCCGTGAGAGGGCGCCGTCCTAACCGCTAGACGATGGGCGCTTACCGGTGGCCGAGGATATAACTGGCCGATTTGCCCGACGCAAGGGGGGCGCCGGGCAATTTCTGCGGACTATTGCGGCAGCGCGTAACGGGCCGTGACGCTGCCGTCGGCGAGCGAAATCAGGTACAGCGACACTTGCGATCCGGTGCGCACGCGCAGCAGCGCCTGTTCGCCGTCGAGGGAGCTTTCCAGCACTTCGCTGCCCGCCGGCAGGGCGATCGTCGCCTCGATTCCGGCAAGCGGCGCGTCCGTGCCGGCGGCGCGGTAGACAACCGCGGCCAGCACCGCCATAAGCCCGATCGTCATGATCCCGATCGAGACCACCAGCAGACGCACCATCTTGCGCCGGAGCCGTTCGGTCGCCGGATCGAGCGGCTGTTCGATCTCGTCTTGGTCGTCGATGGTCATGAAACGTCCGGCAGGTCTGGCGGCCGCATCGCCCCGAAGGATGCATGAGATGACGGTACACGGCGCCGTGGTTCGAAGGATCCAGAGGCCCGCCGCCCACGGGGGCGCCGCACTCTGATGGTCACCTCCGCTCCTACAGGGCCGGAAGCGGCCGGCACAAGCCGCTTTCTGGTCGAGGCCGACCGGGCCGGAACCCGCCTCGATGCCTTCGTGGCCGCCGCCAGCGACGGCGCGCTGTCGCGCAGCCGCGCCCAGGCGCTGATTCTGGAAGGCCAGGTCACGATCGACGGTGTCGCCGCCACCATCGGCAAGCGCAAGCTGGTGGCGGGCGAGATCGTCGCCGTGGACATCCCGCCTCCCGCCGATCCCGACCCCCTGCCCGAGGCGATCCCCCTGACCATCGTCTTCGAGGACGAGCATCTCGTCGTCATCGACAAGCCGGCCGGCCTCGTCGTCCATCCCGGCCCCGGCAACTGGACCGGCACGCTGGTCAACGCGCTGATCCACCATTGCGGCGACAGCCTCTCCGGCGTCGGCGGCGTCAAGCGGCCGGGCATCGTCCACCGCCTCGACAAGGATACCAGCGGCCTGCTCGTCGTGGCCAAGTCCGACGCCGCGCATCAGGGCCTGGCCGACCAGTTCGCCGCCCATGGCCGCGACGGGCGCCTGTCGCGGGCCTATCTGGCGCTGGTCTGGGACACGCTCTTGCGCCCGCGCGGCACGATCGACGCGGCCCTCGGCCGCTCCACCACCGACCGCGTCAAGCGCGCCGTGGTGCCAGCCGACCGTGCCGATGCCCGCCACGCCGTGACCCGCTACGCCCTGATCAAGGCCTCGCCGCTGGAAGACGGCATCGCATCGCTGGTCGAATGCGTGCTGGAGACCGGCCGCACCCATCAGATCCGCGTCCATATGGCCCATATCGGCCATCCCCTCGTCGGCGACGATGTCTATGGCGCCGGCTTCCGCAGCAAGTCGCGGCGGCTGGAGGACGAGGCACGGCAGGTCGTCGAGCGCTTCGACCGACAGGCCCTCCACGCATTCCGGCTGGGCTTCGTCCACCCCGTCACCGGCAAGGATCTGGCGTTCCAGGCGGATTTGCCCGCCGACATGGTGGAACTGTGCGCCGCTTTCGGGATTTCACTGGGGTAACACCGGCAGCCGAGGCCATGGGCCAGCGATCGCGAACACATTGTTCAGCGGCCGCTGCCCATGATTTTGCCGTGCATTCGGCTCAGGGTATCCCCATATTCCGATGGTGCGGGCAGGCACAGGCGGCCCGCATACCGACCGGCTTCCACGAGAAGCGGTCGTCTGCAACGATGGAGGGCGCAATCTATGGCCCAAGCCAATTTACCGAGCATTTCCTCGGGCGAAGGCGGTCTTAGCCGCTATCTGGAAGAGATTCGGCGGTTCCCCATGCTGGAGCCGCAGGAAGAATACATGCTGGCCAAGCGCTACGCGGAGCATGACGACCGCGACGCCGCCCACCGGCTCGTCACCAGCCATCTGCGGCTCGTCGCCAAGATCGCCATGGGCTATCGCGGCTATGGCCTGCCGATCGGCGAAGTCGTGTCAGAAGGCAATGTCGGCCTGATGCAGGCGGTCAAGCGTTTCGACCCCGAGCGCGGCTTCCGCCTGGCGACCTACGCCATGTGGTGGATCAAGGCCTCGATCCAGGAATATATCCTGCGCTCGTGGAGCCTCGTGAAGATGGGCACCACGGCCAACCAGAAGCGGCTGTTCTTCAACCTTCGCAAGATGAAGAGCCGCATCCAGGCGCTGGACGAGGGTGATCTGCGTCCCGATCAGGTCTCGCAGATCGCCACGCATCTGGGCGTGTCGGACGAGGAGGTCGTGTCCATGAACCGGCGCCTGTCCGGCGACGCCTCGCTGAACGCGCCCCTGCGCGCCACCGAGGGCGAATCGGGCGAGTGGCAGGACTGGCTCGTCGACGACAGCGAGACGCAGGAAGATCTGCTGGCCCGCAATGACGAGCTCGACCAGCGGCGCGGCATGCTGCAGCAGGCCATGGCCGTGCTCAACGACCGCGAGCGCCGGATCTTCGAGGCCCGGCGCCTCGCCGAGGATCCGCTGACGCTGGAAACCCTGTCCGGCGAGTTCGAGATCAGCCGCGAGCGCGTGCGCCAGATCGAGGTGCGGGCCTTCGAGAAGGTCCAGAAGGCGGTGCGCGAATCCGCCGACGCGACCAACCGCGCCCTGCGCACGGTCGAGCAGCCGGCCGCCTGATCGGTCCCATCCGAAATGACGAAGGGCCGGTCCGCAATCCGCGGGCCGGCCCTTTTTCGTTTCGAGGTAGTTCTCTTGTCAGGCGGTCGCCAGCGCTCCCCGTCCCCGCCGGACAGTCAGGCGCGCGGACCGGCCTGCATTGCCGATCAGGTCTTGGCCTTCCACGCCTCGATCGCTTCCTTGAACACCCGGTCGCCCGGCACGCCCTTCTCGATCGACATCAGCGCGCGGCGGCCTGAGGCGTAGGCGATCGGAATGTCGATCCACTGTTCGTTCTGCAGCAGCGCCATGTTGTTCTGCATCGCCTGGTCGAGATTGTTCAGCGCGATGATGAAGAAGCCGTCGGAGATCTTGCCCGCCACGCCGATCAGCGGCTCGCCGCGGGCCTGCTCGGAGGGCTTCAGGGCCAGCCGCTGGACATTGGCGACACTGCCGCCGCTGAAATTCTCCGGCGTCGTGAACAGGAGCTCGATGACGTGGCTGGCCGGCAGCGTCGGGTCCGCATTGCGCCGGATGGTCATGGTCATCTTCAGATTCTCGTCCGGAATCTGGGCTTCCGCCCGGATTGCCGGCTCGGGCGGCTGGCCCTCGGCCGGCGATTCGTTGACCACCGACCAGACGACGTCGCCGCTCTCCTGCGTGCCCGGGACCGTCTCGGTCCGCTCCTGGTAGAAGACCGCGTCCTGGGCGACCTCGACGCCGGTCTCGGCCGGATCGACCGCGGCGCCCTCCGTCTCGCCTGCGGCGGCCTCATTGGTTGGCGCCGCCTCTTCGGGCTGCACGACCCCTGCCGGGGGCGTCTCGCCCTCTGCCGGCGCGCCGACGACTTCCGGGTTCTCGCCGATCTCGCTGGTGATCGTCGGATTGGTCGTCAAGTCCGGCGTCTCGACCGGCGAGGCGGCGGCGATGTTCGTGCCCTCGTCGAAGGCGTTGGGCGCAACCTCGGCCGGGCCCTCGTCGACTTCCGTGCCGTCCGGCAGCAGCCGCTGGGTGAACTGGCGGGTCGAGGCGGTCTCGGGCGTGGCGACGCCCGGCGGCGTCGGGCTCTCGGCCGGAGACGGCGTCTCGGCGCCCTCGTCCACGGCAGCGACCTCGGGGGCGGTCTCGGCGGCCGGTGCCGGTGTCGGCGCCGTCTCGCCCTCGTTGGTGGCGATCGTGTCGATCCCCGCCGGGTCGACCAGCATCGCCTGGATTTCCTCGCGATACATCCAGCCGGCGGTGCCCAGCCCGCCCAGGACCAGCACGGCGACGACGGCGCCCGTCACGCCGCGGCCGGCCGAACCGCCAGCCTTCCGGCGCTGGCGCGACGTGTAGCGGGGGCCCGTCAGGTCGGGCTCGGGAATCAGGTCGTCGTCGGAGCGGATGCCGGCCGGCAGCCGGTCCTCGTCGTCGACATCGTCGTCGGCGCCGGCCACGTTCGGGGTCCCGCGGCCGGCGCTTCCCGACGGCACGATGAACGGCGCACCAACGGCGGCCGGGCGGGCGCTGTTTTCCGGCTCTTCGGCCGAGACCGGGAAATAGGGCGGCGGCTCACTGGGACCGGCATCCTTGGCCAGTCCCGGCCGCACGGCAGCGCCGGCCTCCGGACCTTGCGGCTTGCGGGCGGGCGGCGCCGGGGGGGCGGGCGCCTCCTGCTCCCAGGCCGAATGCGTGTCGCCATCGCTGCGGCTGCCGTCGAGCGATGGCTCGACCCGGCTGTCGCGCGATTGCGGCGCATGCGGACGCTCGGCCGGCGGCACCGCCGGGGCCTGTCCGTGCGGCTGCGTCGCGCGCGGCTCCGGCTCGATGTCCTGCGACGGCACGACAGGCGCCGACGGCGTGACTGGCGCGTCGACCGCAGCCATGTCATTGCCGTCCGCATCGCCTTCCTGGGCGAGATAGTGCTGCTCGGTGCGCGAGATCGCGTCCTCGAGCGCCGACTGGCGTGCAGCGACCACCTCCTCGGCGAGAGGAGGATTGGCCGCCTGGATCTGCCGCTGGATCGCCGCGCGGGCTTTCTCGTAGACCTTCGCTCGCATCTGCGGCGTTGCGCGTGGCAGGCCATCGATGGTCTTGCGAAGTACGCCGCTCAAATCCGCCATGGATCGCAGTCACTCACTCGTCTTGATTTCTGGTGCGCCGGCGTCGGGACTCTAGTCCTGAAACGGATCGCGAACAAGTATTGTATCGTCTCGCTCCGGCGAGGTTGACAGAAGCGTGACGGGCGCCTCCACCAGCTCCTCTATGTGCCTGACATATTTGATCGCCTGCGCAGGAAGATCGGTCCAGCGCCGCGCGCCGGCGGTGGTGTCGCGCCAGCCTTCCAAAGTCTCGAAGATCGGCTCGACGCGTTGTTGCTCGGCAAGACTTGCCGGCAGGTAGTCTATCGTCTTGCCGTCCAGCTTGTAGGCGACGACGATCTTGATCTCGTCGAGTCCATCGAGCACGTCGAGCTTGGTCAGGGCGAGGCCATGGATGCCGTTCAGCGCGACGGCCTGGCGCACCAGCACGGCGTCGAACCAGCCGCAACGGCGCTTGCGCCCGGTCACGGTGCCGAATTCGCGGCCCTTCTCGCCGAGGAACTGGCCGATCTCGTTGTCCTGCTCGCTGGGGAACGGCCCCTCGCCCACCCGCGTCGTGTAGGCCTTGGTGATGCCCAGCACGAAGCCGAGGCTCGACGGGCCGAGGCCCGAGCCGGCCGCGGCCTGGCCGGCCACCGTGTTGGACGAGGTCACGAAGGGATAGGTGCCGTGGTCGATGTCCAGCAGCGTGCCCTGCGCGCCCTCGAACAGGATCCGGTCGCCGGCCTTGCGCCGTTCGTCGAGGAGGCGCCAGACGCGGTCGATATAGGGGGTGATCTCGTCGGCGACCGAGGTCAGCTCGGACAGGATCGCCGCCGGGTCGATCTCGCTCTGGCCGAGGCCGCGGCGCAGGGCGTTGTGATGCGCCAGCAGCCGCTCGATCCGGCCCGGCAGGCTCTCGGGATGGGCGAGATCCATCACCCGGATGGCGCGGCGGCCGACCTTGTCCTCATAGGCCGGGCCGATGCCGCGGCCGGTCGTGCCGATCTTGGTGCCGGCGCTGCTGGCGTTCTCGCGGGTGGCGTCCAGCTCGCGGTGCAGCGACAGGATCAGCGCGGCATTGTCGGCGATCCGCAGCGATTGCGGGCTGACGGTCACGCCCTGTTCCTGCAGGCGCGTCTTCTCGGCGACGAAGGCATGCGGATCGAACACCACGCCATTGCCGATCACCGACAGCTTGCCCTGGCGCACGACGCCCGATGGCAGCAGCGACAGCTTGTAGGAGACCCCGTCGACGACCAGCGTATGGCCAGCATTGTGCCCGCCCTGGAAGCGCACGACCACATCGGCGCGCTCCGACAGCCAGTCGACGATCTTGCCTTTCCCCTCGTCACCCCACTGGGAACCGACGACGACGACATTGGCCATGATGTGTCCTTCTTGCGTATGTTCGTTCGTCCGGCGCCTGCTGCCGAAGGCGCGCGGACTATAGTCAAGCGCCCGGCGCGAAGCGAGGCGGTCCGCGGGGCGGACTTCCGACAATTTGGTGCGACATGCAAGCCGCGCGGGCCCTGGAATGCCTGCCCGAAGCTCGTCAGCAAACCTTATTTTCATCCCGTCCCTCTAGGCGCGTCGCCGTCCGGGGCGTAAACGCGGGGGCATGACGTCCTATCTGCGCAACGCCTATCTCGTGCTGGGAACGGTGGCCCTGTTCTGGGCCGGCAACGCCATCGCCGGCAAGCTGGCGGTCGGCCATGTCTCGCCCATGCTGCTCACCCTGATCCGCTGGTCGCTCGCCTGCCTGTTCGTGGCGCCCTTCGCCTTGGGCGACGTGCGCCGCGAATGGCCGGAGATCGTGCGCAACCTGCCCTTCCTGTTCTGCCTCGGCGCGATCGGCTTCACCTGCTTCAATGCCATCTTCTATCTGGCGGTGAACTATACCAGCGCCATCAACGTCACCATCGAGCAGTCGGCCATGCCGTTGGTCGTCTTCGTCGCGAACTTCATCCTGTTCCGCACCGGCGTGTCGCTGTTCCAGATCATCGGCTTCAGCCTCACCCTGGTCGGCGTCGCCCTGACGGCCTCCCACGGCGACCTGTCGGCGCTGCTCGCCCTCGATCTCAATCGTGGCGACGCACTGATGATGCTCGCGGTGCTGATCTACGGCGGCTACACCGTGGCGCTGCGCTTCAAGCCGAAGCTGCACTGGCGTTCGACGATCTTCGTCCTCGCCGTCTCCGCCCTCATCGCCTCGGTACCGCTGGCCGGCATCGAATGGGCGATGGGCCACACCCGATTGCCGGATCTGCGCGGCATGACCGCGGCCCTCTACACGGCCGTCTTCCCGTCGCTGCTGGCGCAGGTTCTCTACATCCGGGGTATCGAGCTGATCGGCCCCAACCGGGCCAATCTCTTCGTCAATCTCGTCCCGATCTTCGGCGCCATCCTGGCCGTGCTGATCATCGGCGAGGAGCTCCACGCCTATCATGTCGCCGCCCTGATCTTCGTCCTGGGTGGCATCACCCTGGCCGAACGCGGCGCGGCGCGCCTCGCGAAGGCCGCGCCCGCGGAATCGTCGCCCCGCTAGAAATGCCGTGCATCCGAACGGACGCACGGCATGTCGATCAGCGGGACCTTTGCGGCGCTGATCCGCCGCTCAGGCGGCGGCTTCGGCCACGTCGAAGCGCAGCGGCTTGGCGCTGATGATCGCCTTGTGGGAGAGCACCGTCTGCAGGAGATCCTCCGGGATCGGCGAGTCCAGGTACAGAAGCGCGATCGCGTCGCCGCCCGGACGGTTCCGGCCGAGCTGGAAGTTGGCGATGTTGACCCCCGCCGCGCCGAAGGTGGTGCCCAGCAGGCCGATGATGCCCGGCGCGTCGTTGTTGGTGGTGTAGACCATGTGCTGCCCGACTTCGGCGTCCAGGTTGATGCCCTTGATCTGGATGAAGCGCGGCTTGCCGTCCGAGAAGACCGTGCCGGCGACCGAACGGGTCATCTTCTCCGTCGTGACGGTCAGCTTGATGTAGCTCTCGAACACCCCCGACTGATCGCGGCGCGATTCCGTCACGTGGATGCCGCGCTCCTTCACCATGATCGGGGCCGAGACCATGTTGACGTCCGACACCTGGCTCTTGATCAGGCCCGACAGCGCCGCGCTGGTCAGCGCATGGGTGTTCATGCCCGCGACTGTGCCGTCATACAGGATCTCGACCGAGGTGATCGGCTCCTCCGTCACCTGCCCGGCAAAGCCACCCAGAATTTCGGCCAGCTTGACGAAAGGCGTCAGGATCGGCGCCTCCTCGGCGGTGATCGACGGCATGTTGATGGCGTTGGAGACCGCGCCGCGGACCAGATAGTCCGACATCTGCTCGGCGACCTGCACGGCCACGTTTTCCTGCGCTTCCGAGGTCGAGGCGCCCAGATGCGGGGTGCACACGACGTTCTCCAGGCCGAACAGCACCGAATCCGTCGCCGGCTCGGTCTCGAACACGTCGACGCCGGCGCCGGCGACCTTCCCCGACTTGATCGCCTCGGCAAGGTCGGCCTCGACGACGAGGCCGCCGCGGGCGCAGTTGATGATGCGCACGCCGTCCTTCATCTTGGCGATGGCATCCTTGTTGATGATGCCCTTGGTCTTGTCGGTCATCGGCGTGTGCAGGCTGATGAAGTCGGCGCGCTTAAAGAGTTCGTCGAGCTCGACCTTCTCGATGCCGAGCTGGGCCGCCCGCTCGCCGGACAGGAACGGATCGAAGGCGACGACCCGCATCTTGAGGCCGACGCCGCGGGTCGCGACGATCGAGCCGATATTGCCGCAGCCGATCACGCCCAGCGTCTTGCCGGTGATCTCGACGCCCATGAAGCGGTTCTTCTCCCACTTGCCGGCCTGGGTCGAGGCGTCGGCCGCCGGAAGCTGCCGCGCCACCGCGAACATCATGGCGATGGCATGCTCCGCGGTGGTGATGGAATTGCCGAAGGGCGTGTTCATCACGATGATGCCCTTCCGGCTGGCCGCCGGGATGTCGACATTGTCGACGCCGATGCCGGCCCGGCCGATGACCTTCAGATTGGTCGCCGCCTGGATCAGCTTCTCGGTCGCCTTGGTGGCCGAGCGGATGGCGAGGCCGTCATACTGGCCGATGATCTCCAGCAGCTTGTCCTTGTCCTTGCCGAGATCGGGCATGTAGTCGACCTCGACGCCGCGGTCGGTGAAGATCTGGACGGCGGTCTTGGAGAGCTTGTCGGAAACGAGAACGCGAGGTGCCATGGGTAGGTGTCCTTGTGGCCTGGCGGCGGGACGAGAGCGTCCGGGCGCGCCTGAAACGGGATGGAGAATGCGGCGATCGCGTTCGCAACGGCCGCGACCTGTTCGTCCCCCGCGTGCGGGAGACGATGGCCCGAAGGGCCGGATGAAGGCTTCGCGGGGCGCGGGCCGGGAGACTGGAGGGTGAGGCGCGCTTTGGCCCCTCACCCGTCCGGCACGGCGCGCCGTCCATCCTCTTGCGAACAAGAGAGGATTGGCGCGCGTCCCGCGTCCGCGCCGCCTTGCGAAAGGCTAGGCCGCCTTGGCCAGATCGGCCTTCTGGGCCTCGAAGGCCCATTCGATCCAGGGCATCAGGGCGATGACGTCCGATGTCTCCACCGTCGCGCCGCACCAGATGCGCAGGCCCGCCGGCGCATCGCGATAGGCGCCGATGTCGAGGGCGACGCCCTCCTTCTCCAGCATCGACACGACCGCCTTCGAAAACGCGGCCTGCGCGTCCTCCGGCAGGTTTGCCACGGTCGGATCGGCGAAGGTCAGGCAGACCGAGGTGTTGGAGCGGGCCGCCTTGTCGGCGGCCAGGAACGCCAGGAAGGGATGCGTGTCGACGAAGGTCTCGATGACCGCCAGATTGGCGTCGGCGCGGGCCTTCAGCGCCGGCAGGCCGCCGATCGACTTCGCCCAGCCCAGCGCATCGAGATAGTCCTCGACGCACAGCATCGACGGCGTGTTGATGGTCTCGCCCTTGAAGATGCCCTCGATCAGCTTGCCGCCCTTGGTCATGCGGAAGATCTTCGGCAGCGGCCAGGCCGGCTTGTGGCTCTCCAGCCGCTCGACTGCGCGTGGGCTGAGGATCAGCATGCCGTGCGCGGCCTCGCCGCCCAGCACCTTCTGCCAGGAGAAGGTCACCACATCGAGCTTGTCGAAGGGCAGGTCCTGGGCGAAGGCGGCCGAGGTCGCGTCGCAGATCGTCAGGCCCTTGCGGTCGGCCGGGATCGCGTCGCCGTCCGGCATGCGCACGCCGGAGGTCGTGCCGTTCCAGGTGAAGACCACGTCGCGGTCGAAATCCACCTGCGCCAGGTCGACGATCTCGCCATAGGGCGCTTCGAAGACCCGGGCGTCGTCCAGCCTGAGCTGCTTGACCGTATCGGTCACCCAGCCGGCGCCGAAGGATTCCCAGGCCAGCATGTCGACGCCGCGCGCGCCGAGCAGCGACCACATCGCCATCTCGACGGCGCCGGTGTCCGACGCCGGCACGATGCCGATGCGATAATCGTCGGGCACGCCGAGGATCTCGCGGGTCTCGTCGATCGCCTGCTGAAGCTTGGATTTTCCGACCTTGGCCCGATGCGAGCGCCCGAGCGCAGCGTCGTGCAGTGCCTCGAGCGACCAGCCGGGTCGTTTCGCGCAGGGTCCGGAGGAAAAGCGGGGATTGGCCGGACGCAGGTCCGGCTTCGCGGTATGTGCCATCTGAGCTATCCTTTCAGATAGAAGCGCCTCGTTGGGGAGGCGTGTCCCGCGAATGGCGCTACTCTTCGGGCCCGAGGCGGTCAAGCCACAATTTCGCGACAGCACGAGGCCATGCCAGAAACCGCATTGGAAAAACGGCGGCGGAGCTCTCGCCCCGCCGCCGTCCGATACGAAGATTTATGGATGCGCGCGCGCCTACCAGAGCGCGTAGCGCAGACCGGCCGAGATGGAGTGGCGCTGGAAGCCGTCGTCTTCGGCCGTTGCGCCATTCGCTCCTGCCCCGTCGAAGCTGAACATCTTGCCGCCGTCGACATCGGTGAAGCGGTAGCCGACATCGATCTTCAGGTTGCGGCTGACGTCGTAGGAAACGCCCGCCATCAAGGAGTAGGCGAAGCGCCAGCTATCCTCGCCCTTGTAGCTGGCATCGAAGTCGTAATACGCGGGCGCGCAGACCGCGCCGGCGTAAGCGCAACGCGACCGGCCTGAGACGTCTTCATACGTCACTCGCACGGCGCCGGCGCCGGCGCCGGCGTAGGGCGTGAAGCCGGCAATGGTGCCGAGATCGACATAGGCGTTGGCCATCAGCTCGAGCGCGTTGCCTTCGGCCGAAAGCGAGGAATCGCATTCCAGAAGGCTCGTGTCGAAGCCCTGAGCCGCAGAAGCGTCGTAGCACGACTCGGTCTTGTCGCTGCCCTCGACGTCGAGCTTGTAGTAGCGTGCGGTCAGATCGCCGCGAAAGAAGTCGGTGAACTGATAGCCAAACCCGACACCAAACTCGAAGCTGTCCTCAAGCGTGAAGCCCTCATGCGGGGCGGAAAATGTGTCGTACTGGTAGGCGTTGTATCCGCTGAAGAAGTCGCCGGGATAGGTCGCGAAGTCCGGCCGATATTCCTGGTATTTGGCGTCGAGATCGCCGCTGAACCCGTAAGAGACGTCGCCGCGCAGATACCAGCCGCTGCCGATCTCGACGGGCTGCACCTCCGGCACATCCTGGTAGATCGGCGTCTCGTAGATCGGCGGAAGGTCGGCGGCGCGCGCGGCGGGCATGGTGAGGGCGATGAGCGCTGCGCTGGCCATCAGTTGTCTTGCAAGAGTCATGGAGCCGCTTCCCGTTGCAATCTTCGCTCGCGAGAAGCGCGGCAACGCACCCCTCGTCTGGACCGATCCTGCGGCAGAAAGCTTAACGCCCGATTAACCGTGTTTCTTAACCGTAAATCTTTACCGATTGCGGCCCGCCGCCCGCACGACTGAAGCCCTGACACGCAAAAGGCCGCTGCCCGAAGGCAGCGACCCTGCATGTCAGCCGTCTTGCGTCGGCTTACTTGTAGACGGGCTCTTCGTAGAGCGGAGCCGGCTCTTCATAGAGCGGGGTCGAGGCATAGATCGGCTCGACGGCCTTGCCCTTGCCCTTGCCGAAACCGCCGCCGCTACCGCCGAACTCGTAGCGCAGGCCCGCGCGCACGGCGTGGATGTTGAAGCCGTTGTCGCTGCCCTGGACGCCGGTGGCGCCGGCGTTGCGGTCGAGTTCGTCGTAACCGAAGGCGTCACCGCTGGCGATCCGGGTGTAGCGATAGCCGGCATCGAACTTCAGATTGTGCGTGATGTCGACGCTGGCACCGGCGCTGAGCGAGGAGGCGAAGCGCCAGCTCGATTCACCGGCATGGAAGCCGACATAGTTGGTCGCCGGGCAGTTCGGGTGCGAGCCGCAGACGATCTCGTTGCGCATGTCGTCGTATTTCACATGGGCAAAGCCCAGGCCCGCGCCGACATAGGGCGTGATGCCGCCATAGGTCCCGAGATCGACATAGGCGTTGGCGAGGGCCGTCCAGATCGCGACCTTGCTGGTGTCGTCGTATTGGCAGCCGGCATTGGCGAGGATGTTGTAGCTCTGCTGCACCTGCGTGTTGCAGTTGCTGCTGCCTTCGACGTCGGACTTGAAGTAATCCAGCGTCGCATCGAGACGCAGATGGTCGGTGAAGCGGTAGCCGACGCCCGCGCCGAAGCTCGCCGCACCCTTGGTGGTGATCGAATCGTAGTGGAAGACGTCGTCCACGAACTGCACGCCCGGATCGATGTTCCAGCCGTTGTAGTAGCCGTCGGTCTCCGACTCGAAGACATAGCCGACGTCGCCGCGCAGATACCAACCGCCGGTGGCCACTTCTTCCACGATGACCGGCGCGGGCGGCGGGAAGTAGGGCTCCTCGATGATGTCCGCCGCCTTGGCGAAATTGCAGAGGGATGACACCGCGCCGATCACTGCCACGGTCGTCAAAAGGCGAGATTTCATGTTCTCATCTCCGATTCGATCCGGCGGCCGGGATTGGCAGACGCCGTTACCTTAACGAAGACGGTAAATCGGAATGGTTAACGGTCGGTTTAAGGAGAGGCGGGCGACAAGAACTTGCCCGCCCCGGTTTACGCTGCGGCCTGACGCAACGCGCCGACGATGTCGTCCACGACCGAATTGACGAGACCGCGGTCGTCGCCTTCGGCCATCACCCGGATCAGCGGCTCCGTGCCCGATGCGCGGATGACCAGCCGCCCCCCCTCGCCCAGGCGGTCGCGTCCGGCGCTGATCGCGTCCTGCACGCGCTGGCGCTCCAGCGGCTCGCCGTCCGAATAGCGCACGTTCTTCAGGATCTGGGGAACCGGCTCGAAGCGGCGGCAGACCTCCGACACCGTCCCGCCCTTGCGCTTGACCACGGCCAGCACCTGAAGCGCCGCGACGAGGCCGTCGCCGGTGGTGCCGAAATCCGACAGGACGATATGACCCGACTGTTCCCCGCCGACATTGTAGCCGTGCTGGCGCATGTGCTCGACGACATAGCGGTCGCCCACCGCCGTGCGGGCAAGCTGCAGCTTGCGGTCGGCCAGGAAGCGCTCCAGCCCGAGATTGGACATGACTGTGGCGACGATGCCGCCGGCCGCCAGGCGCCCGTCCTCGGCCCAGCTCTCGGCGATCACCGCCATCAGCTGGTCGCCGTCGACGATCTCGCCGCGCTCGTCGACGATCAACACCCGGTCCGCGTCGCCGTCGAGTGCGATGCCGATGTCGGCCCGCACCTCCTTGACCTTCTCGACCAGCGCGCCCGGCGAGGTCGAGCCGCAATTGCGGTTGATGTTGGTGCCGTCCGGATCGACGCCGAGCTTGACGATCTCCCCGCCCAGCTCCCACAGGACTTCGGGCGCGACCCGGTACGCCGCGCCGTTGGCGCAGTCGATGGCGACGCGCACGCCCTCCAGCGACAGCTCCCGCGGCAGCGTGCGCTTGGCCGCTTCGATGTAGCGATCATGGACGCCGTCGATGCGCTTGGCCCGCCCGAGGCCGTCGCCCGTCGCCAGCCGCGGCGTCAGATCCTCCTCCAGCAGCGCCTCGATGCGCAGCTCGATGTCGTCGGACAGCTTGTACCCGTCAGGGCCGAACAGCTTGATGCCATTGTCCTCGAACGGATTGTGGGAGGCCGAGATCATCACGCCGATATCGGCGCGCAGTGACCGCGTCAGCATCGCCACGGCGGGGGTCGGCATCGGTCCGAGCAGGAACACGTCGACCCCGGCGGCCGTGAAGCCGGCTACCATCGCGTTCTCGATCATGTAGCTGGACCGCCGGGTGTCCTTGCCGATCACCGCGCGGTGCCGGTAGGAGCCACGGTTGAAGACCAGGCCCGCTGCCATGCCGACCCGCAGCGCCACCTCCGCCGTCATCGGATGCCGGTTGGCCGTGCCGCGAATACCGTCGGTACCGAAATAGCGTCTGCTCATCCCCAAACCCCGTCTGTTCCCGTCGTGCCGGACCGTTCTTCCGGATGCGGCTGCTAAGCAAGCCGCCGGGCTGCCCGATCGGAGGGCAGCGGAAGTGTCCGCGCACGCGGTCTGCGCCATGATGCCTCGTCATACAATGGCACGAAGGAATTGCAGAGACGTTTCAGCGCCCGCAGGCCGCGATCGCCCTTCCCCGCAAACGAAAAGGGAGCGGCCATGCAGCCGCTCCCTTCGGTGATTTGACGATCGCGATGGATCAGGTCGGCATCGGCTCCAGGCCGTCACCCGCCTCGCCCGGACGCGAATCCGGCGGACGGCTCGAACCGGCCTTCGGCACGGCCGAGCCGCGCGACGGCGGCGTGTCGTCGCCCATGTCGCGCGCCAGCGGCTTGCCGGCCAGGAGGTCACGCACCTCGTCGCCCGACAGGGTCTCGTATTCGAGCAGCCCCTTGGCCAGCGTATGCAGCTGGTCGATATGGGTGTTGAGGATGTTGCGCGCCTTGTTCTCGGCGGCTTCGATGATCCCGCGGACCTCGGAATCGATCAGCCGGGCCGTGTCCTCGGACATGTGCTGCTGATGCGCCACCGAATGGCCGAGGAAGACCTCGTCCTGGTTGTCCTTGTAGCGAAGCCGGCCGAGCTTGTCGCTCATGCCGTATTCCATGACCATGGCGCGCGCCATGTTGGTCGCCTGCTGGATGTCGTTGGACGCGCCCGTGGTGACGTTGTCGAGCCCGTAGATGATCTCCTCGGCGGCACGGCCACCGAAGATCATGGCGAGGCGCGCCTCCATCTCGTTCTTGCGCATGCCGTAGCGGTCCCGCTCCGGCAGGTTCATGGTCACGCCCAGCGCCCGGCCACGTGGAATGATCGTGACCTTGTGCAGCGGGTCGTTGAACGGCTCGTGGATGCCGACCAGGGCATGGCCCGCCTCGTGATAGGCGGTCAGCGTCTTCTCTTCCTCGGTCATGGCCATGGACCGGCGCTCGGCGCCCATCATGACCTTGTCCTTGGCATCCTCGAATTCCAGCATGGTGACGAGGCGCTTGGAGCGGCGGGCCGCCATCAGCGCCGCCTCGTTGACGAGGTTGGCGAGGTCCGCGCCCGAGAAGCCGGGCGTGCCGCGCGCGATCGTCCGCAGGTTCACGTTCGGCGCCAGCGGCACGTTGCGCACATGCACCTTCAGGATCTTCTCGCGGCCGCCGACATCGGGGTTCGGCACCATCACCTGCCTGTCGAAGCGGCCCGGGCGCAGCAGCGCCGGGTCGAGCACGTCGGGACGGTTCGTGGCGGCGATCAGGATGACGCCTTCGTTCGACTCGAAGCCGTCCATCTCGACCAGCAGCTGGTTCAGCGTCTGCTCGCGCTCGTCGTTGCCGCCGCCCAGGCCGGCGCCACGATGGCGGCCGACCGCGTCGATCTCGTCGATGAAGATGATGCAGGGGCTGTTCTTCTTGGCCTGCTCGAACATGTCGCGGACGCGACTTGCGCCCACGCCGACGAACATCTCGACGAAGTCGGAACCCGAGATCGTGAAGAACGGCACGTTGGCTTCGCCGGCGACGGAGCGGGCCAGCAGCGTCTTGCCGGTGCCCGGAGGACCCACGAGCAGCACGCCGCGCGGGATCTTGCCGCCCAGGCGCTGGAACTTCTGCGGCTCGCGCAGGAATTCGACGACCTCTTCCAGGTCCTGCTTGGCCTCGTCGACACCGGCGACGTCGCCGAAGGTGACGCGGCCATGTGCCTCGGTCAGGAGCTTGGCCTTGGACTTGCCGAAGCCCATCGCCTTGCCGCCGGCGCCGCCCTGCATCTGGCGCATCAGGAAGATCCAGACGGCAAGAATCAGCAGGATCGGACCGAAGGACAGGAGCATCGACCAGATCGGATTGCTGTTGTCGCCCGGCGGGCTGGCATTGATCTGGACGTTCTGCGCCTCGAGCCGCTGGACCAGCTGCGCGTCTTCGGGCGCATAGGTCTGGAACGGCGGCGAGGAGTCCGAATATTTGCCGGAGATGCGCTGTCCCTGGATCGTGACGGCCTCGACACGGCCGGAATCCACGTCCGACAGGAACTGCGAATACGGGATGTCGCGGGTGCCGGCGGTTTGCGAACCGTTCGAAAACAGCTGGAAAAGCGCGATCAGCAGGAGAGCGATGATCGCCCACAGCGCGAAGTTTCGAAAGTTCTGGTTCATCGATCTTCCTGGAATGGACGCCCGAAGTCACGAGGACGATTGGTTCGAAGATAGGTGCTGCACCCCTGCTTGCCAACAAGGCTGGGCGCTTTTGCGGCAATTTGCGCCGCTGGCGGCGCAGGGTGGTTACCGCCGCCCTCGGGCTGGCCCGGCCGTGCCCGCCGATGGCGGCGGCAGATCACGGTAGAGGCTCCAGTCCACGAACGGGTGGATGGTCAGCGGCGGCGTGCCCCCCGCGACCTTGTGGCCAAGCCGGGCGGGAACTGCCAGGAGCGTATCTCCCGCAACGAGCGCGGGCAAGGTCCGTTCGACGGCATTGCCCCGGCCCAGATCGCCGAAGGCGACGATCCGCGCGCCCGCACGCGCCAGATCCGGCTCCGGATCCACCATGAAGCGCCCGTCGAAGAGGTGCGGACCCGTACCGGTCCCGACCGGCACCGGCGCAATGCCCGCGCGGCCATATTCCCGCGCCATGGTGATCGTCGGTCCGGTCGCGACGCGGATGCCGCCAAGCGTCCGCGTCGGGGATGTCCCGCTTCGCATGGCGTCCAGCAGCCGCAGCGTCGCCGGGCCGCCGGGCCGCTGCCCCCTGCCGCCGACCGCCGCCACGGCGCGCTGCACGAGGAGGAAGGCCGGCGCGTCGGCCAGGGCGGCGAGCGCGCTGCGGCCGATCGCCACCGTTCCCGCCTCCGTCACCGCCAGGTCGCCCGCCGCCGCCATCGCCGCCATCGCCCGCGAGAGCTCGGCCTCCACCGCGTCGCGCTGCGCCTGGTGCGCGGTGATCCGCGCTCGCAGGACCGGCCGGTCGAACGTCGCCGCCGCAAGCTGCCGGCGGATCTGCACGCGGCGATAGGCCGGGTCCGCATTGGTCGGGTCGTCGACCGCAGGCAGATGATGGGCGGCGACCGTCGCCTTCAGCCGCGCGCCGGCAATGGCCAGGAAGGGCCGCGCCAGCGCCAGATCCGGCGCCAGCACCCTCACCGGGCGCATGCCGGCCAGGCCCACGACACCGGCGCCCCGCTCTGCCGCCATCAGGTGGGTCTCGAACTGGTCGTCCTCGTGATGGGCGGTCAGGATCGCCGTCGCGCCTGTTCGCCGGGCCGCAGCACCCAGGTGATCGTAGCGCGCCTGCCGTGCGGCAGCGGCGAGATTGCCGGTGCGGGCGGGATCGGCCCACCGCAGCGTCTCGTGCGACAGGCCGAAGCGGGCCGCCATCTCGGCGACGAAGCGCGCTTCCGCCGCAGATTCTGCGCGCAGGTTGTGATCGATGGTGACGATGTGGAAATTCGTGGGCGTCGGCGGCGCGCTGTCGCGGCACGCGACGGCGGCCAGCAGCAGCGCCAGCGAATCGGGTCCCCCGGACACGGCGAGGATCGCCCGGTCGCTCCGGCCCGTCAGGCGCGCCGCTTGCGCCAGCGCAGCGGCGAGAAGGTCGGCAAGTTCGCGCCGGCCGAGCGGCATGGCACGGGGCTGCGCGCGCGGAACGCGCAGGCAGGGGTCGCGGCGGTCTGCGGCGATCGTCAGCAGTTGGCCGTCGCCTCCTCGCTGGCGAGCTTGTTGCGCACGTTGCTGCTCATCTGCGGGTAGCGTTTTGCCACTTCCTTGTAGGTGATGCAGGCGGTTTCCTGGTTGTCGAGCTTGGCCAGCGACATGCCGAGCTTCAGCATCATCTCCGGTGCCTTGCCGTTGTCGGGAAAGCTCTTCTGCGCCTCCAGGAACACCTCCGCCGCCTCGGCGAATTTCTGCTGCTGGTAGAGGCTCTCGCCCAGCCAGTAGCGCGCATCCGGCACGTCCGAGGCCGTCGGATAGGTCTGGGCATATTGCCGGAACGCCTGCTCGGCGAGCTGGTAGTCGCCGGCCAGGAGGTAGTTGTACGCCAGGCCGTAGGTCTCGCCCTGGTCGCCGGGCGCGATCGCGGCGACGGTGCTGGAGTCGCCCGCCTGCCCGGTTTCGGCCAGGCCGGGCACGCCGGTCTGCAGATTCGCCGTGTCGAGCGCACCGGTGGCCATGTCGCCGCCGAGCAGACGCCCGATGTCGTCCTCGCCGGCCGCCGCCTGCTCGCTGCCGCCCGCGCCCGACTGGCCCTGCATCGCCGGGCCGGCATCGCCGTGCTGCTCGTTGACCGAGGTGCCGGCCGCGCCCGGCTGGCCGGAGCCGCCCTCCAGCTGCTGGAAGCGGAACTCGTTGTCCTCCTGCTGCTTGCGCATGTCTTCCTGCGTGCGCAGCAGCTGGAAGCTCAGCTCCTCGACCCGGCCGTTCAGCCGGCGGACCTCTTCCTCGAGCTGGTTGATCCGCACCGTCATGTCGCCGGCCTGGGCCATGCGCACCGGCGCGGTCCGCGTCTCGGCCGGAGCCTGGCGCGCGGCGCCCGTCGCGGTCTCGCCGAACAGGCCGGGCAATTCGAAGGCCGACGCCCCGCCCGTCGCGGTGCCCATCAGGGCGAGCGCGGATACGGCAAGGATCGTTTGTCGAAACATCATGAACTCAGTTCCTCGACGGCTGGAAACGGCAATGTCCGCCGCTGCGCGAACCCGGCGGGCTCGTGCTGCGGCGGCGCGTCTTCCTAGCATGGAACGAGGCAGTTCGGCCAAAGTTGGGCAGCGCCCCGCTTTCGCCGTGGCGGCCGCCGGTCCGCGGGGGACCGGACAGGCGTCAAAGGCGGCGTCAGCTTCCGGCGCCGCTCAGCACGGTGACGGCGCGGCGGTTCTGCGACCAGCAGGAAATGTCGTCGCAGACCGCGACCGGACGTTCCTTGCCGAAGGAGATGGTGCGCATGCGGTTGGCGGCGACGCCCTGCTGGGTGAGGTAGTCGCGCGTCGCCGAAGCGCGGCGGGCGCCGAGCGCCAGGTTGTATTCGCGGGTCCCGCGCTCGTCGGCATGGCCTTCGACGACGATCGAGTACTGCGGATACTGGTTCAGCCACCGGGCCTGCTGGGTCAGCGTCTGCTGGGCGTCGGCCCGCAGCGAGGTCGAGTCGGTGTCGAAGAACACCCGGTCGCCGACATTGACGGTGAAGTCCTGGGTCGAACCCGGCGTGGCGCTGCCATAGGCGCCGTTCGCGCCATTGGCGCCGCCCAGGCCGAGGCCCGCCGCGTTGTCCGGCAGGGCGTCCTTCTTGCTGGCGCAGCCGGCGATCGCCATGCTGGCGACGACGGCGAATGCGATGCGGCTCTTGACCCCGAAAATGCTCCGGCGCATGGCCAGCTCCTTTGAAAACAGTGCAATCGTGTTACGCGACATTTACCCTGACGCCACTTAACGACGCGTAAAAACTGCGCCGCGCCGGCGGCCCCTTTCGCCTCCATCCCGTTGAATTCTCGCCGGAATGTGTCGCTTCGCCGACCGCGATCGCGATTGCGCCGACTTGCGGCATCCTCGCAACAGTCCGGTGATAATCGCGCGGCAAGCTTGCGCGGGGCTCCCCTTGGGCCCGCCTATTCGAGCGACGGCGACCAGGCCGGGTCCGACGCATAGCTCGGGGTCGGGATCTTCTGCTCGTTGTAGCCGGTCAGGTCGATGGAGTGGAGCTGCGGGCCGCCGCTGCCCCTCTCGTCGCGGAAGAACATCAGGACGCGGCCGTTCGGCGCCCAGGTCGGCCCCTCATTGTGGTAGCCCGACGTCAGGATACGCTCGCCCGAGCCGTCGGGCTGCATGACGCCGATCTGGAACTGGCCGCCACTCTGCTTGGTGAAGGCGATCAGGTCGCCGCGCGGCGACCACACCGGGGTGGAATACGAACCGTCGCCGAAGGAGATGCGCTGCTGGCCCGAGCCGTCGGCGCCCATCACATAGAGCTGCTGGCGCCCGCCGCGGTCGGATTCGAACACGATCCGGCCGCCGTCCGGCGAATAGGACGGCGAGGTGTCGATGGCGGCGGTGGAGGTCAGGCGCGTCGTCGCCCGCGACCGCAGGTCCATGGCGTAGATGTTGGCATTGCCCTCCTGCTGGAGGCTCATGATCACCTTCTGCCCATCGGGTGAGAAGCGCGGCGAGAAGGTCATGCCGGGGAAGTTGCCGACGATCTCGCGCTGGCCGGTCTCCAGTTGCAGCAGATAGACCCGCGGCTCGCCATTGCCGAAGGACATGTAGGTGACCTCCTGGCGGCTCGGCGAGAAGCGCGGCGTCAGAACCAGTTCGCTGCCGTCGGTCAGGTAGCGCAGATTGGCGCCGTCCTGGTCCATGATGGCGAGGCGCTTGACCCGCTGGTCCTTGGTGCCGCTCTCGGAAACGAAGACGATGCGCGTGTCGAAATAGCCCTTCTCGCCGGTCAGCCGCTCATAGATCGCATCGGCGATGATGTGGGCGACCCGGCGCCAGTTCTCCGGGCTCGTGTAGAATTGCTGGCCGTCCAGCTGCTGGCCCGCGAAGGTGTCCCACAGGCGGAATTCGACGCGCAGCCGGCCGTCGGCCTCCGGCGACACACGGCCGACCACCAGCGCCTGGGCGTTGATCACCGTCCAGTCCTGGAAGGACGGGGTGGTGTCGGGGGTCAGCCCCGTCTGGATGAAGGCCGCCTGGGCGATCGGCGCGAACAGGCCCGAGCGCTTCAGGTCGGCCTGCACCACGTCGGAGATCTGCTTGCCGATGCCGTCCGCCGACTGGAAGTCGGTGATGGCGATCGGCAGGGGCTCGACATTGCCCTGGGTGATGTCGATCTCGACCGCCGCGGCGGCCGGCGCCATGGCCACGAAAGCGCCGGAAATCGCCATGGCGATCACGAGCGCGCCCTTGATGATCATCTTCATGTCAGACCTTCAACTGCTGCGGTCGGAGACCTGCGCCGGCCGGCTGGCCGCGCCCCTCCCGATTGAACTGGTACGAAGAATCCCCCGGCAGGCTGGCCGGGGAATCGCTGTTCCCTCGCCCGCTTCCTACCATCCAATGGGGGGATTGTATGGCGTGCTGCCGTAACGGTGCACGCGCGGACCACGGTTCGTACCGTAGATCGGCAGCGGGACCGTTGCACGTGCCGGGTCGCCGCGCCGTCACCATCAGAACATCTGGCTCGGATCGAAATTGACCACGACGTCGGCCCAGGTGTCGTATTTCTCGGCCGGCAGGTTGTAGGGCGCGCAGCGCTGCACCGCGCGCAGCGCCGCCTCGCCGGCCACACGCTCGATCATCGAGCCACCGCCGCCGCCGATGATCTCCGGCCGCGCTTCCAGGTTGCCGGTCGGATCGAGCCGCATCTGGATCGAGATGCGGAGCGATCCGGCTTCCGACACGCCCGAGGGCGGCGACCAGCAGCGCTGGATCTGCCCGCGCAGCGCGTCGAGCTCGCTCTGGGAGAGCTTGCCGCCGGTCTGGCGATCGGTGCCCAGCGACGCCTGCTGCTCGGACCGCCGGGCGCCACCGCCCGCCGACTTCTCCTTGTTCAAGAGCGCGGCGATCTGGTCGGCGTCGAACTGGCTCTCCTCCGGCGTGCTTGTCTCGGCCTGCCGGGTCGGCTCCGGCGTCCTTGGCTCGACCGGCGTCGGCTCCGCCACCCTGGGTGCCGGTGGCCTTGGCTTCATGGCCGGCACCGGCACGTTCTGCGGCGTGGGTTCGGGCTCCGGCGCGGCCTCGGCCTCGGCGATCGCCTGCTCGACGGGGTCGGGCTGGGGCGGCGCCACCTCGGCGGGCTGCTCGACCGGCGTGGGGTCTGGTTCGGGTTCGGGCTCCGGCTCCGGTGGTGCCGGCTCCGGGGCGGGCTCGGGTTCCGGCTCGGGCGCAGGTTCCGGCGCGGGCGGCTCGGCCGGGCTGGCGGCGGCCGCCTGCTCGGTCGGAACCGGCCGCTGGATCGGCGTCGGCGGGGTCGCCAGGTCGGTCTCGTTGTCGCCGACGTTCTCGGCCGGCATCGGCAGGGTTTCCGGCGTCTCGGTCGGATCGGGCGACGGCGTCTCGGTCACCGGCGCCTCCCTGGCGCCGATCATCGACTGCGAGAACTCCTCGATCGGCACCAGGTCCACCGGCAGCGACTCGACCGGCGCCATCTGCAGCGGCTCGGGCGCAGACAGCGACCAGAGGCCCCAGGTCAGGACCGCTCCGTGCAGCAGGGTGGACAGGACGACGCCGGATTTCATCGAAAGCTGGTTTCGCTCAAGCGTTTTCTTGATCGGTCACGAGACCGATATTGCGGAAGCCGGCGGCCGAGATCCGCGCCATCACGCGCATCACCGTGCCGTAATCGGCAGAGCGGTCGCCGCGCACGAAGATGCGCTCCTCGTAGCCGGCCTCGGCGACGGCCTGCAGCTTGGCGACGATCTCCTCGATCGGGATCACCGTGTCGTTCAGATAGACCTCGCCGTCCGAATTCACCGAGATGGTGATCGGCTGGCTGTCGGAATTCAGGGCCTTGGCCTGCGTCTCGGGCAGCTGGATCGGCACGCCCACCGTCAGCAGCGGCGCGGCGACCATGAAGATGATCAGCAGCACCAGCATCACGTCGACCATCGGCGTGACGTTGATCTCGCTCATCGGCTGGCGACGGCCGCGGCCACGACCGCGCCGCGACCCGTTGGAACGCCCCGTTCCGGCAGACATTCCCATCGCTCATTCCCTTCCCGGCCGAAGCGGCCGGCGTTTCGCGCGCCTCAGCGCGAGGACAGCTTCTCGTCGATCTGCCGCGACAGGATCGCGGAGAACTCGTCGGCGAAGGATTCCAGCCGCATGCCCAGCTTGCCGGCATCGGACGACAGCTTGTTGTAGGCCACCACCGCGGGGATTGCGGCGACGAGGCCGATGGCGGTCGCCAGCAGCGCCTCGGCGATGCCGGGGGCGACGACGGCCAGGCTGGTCTGCTGCGACCCTGCGATGGCCTGGAACGAGGTCATGATGCCGATGACCGTGCCGAACAGGCCGACGAAGGGGGCGGCCGAGCCGATGGTGGCGAGGAAGCCGAGCCGCGATTCCAGCTCGTCCATCTCCCGCGCCAGGGTCACGTCCATCGCCTTGTCGATGCGCGTCTGCAGGCCGAGGGGCGAGCGCGCGCCCTTCTCGAAGGATTTCTTCCACTCGCGCATCGCCGCGACGAACAGCGCGCCCATGCCGGACGTCTTGCGCTCCGACAGGTTGTGATAGAGATCCTCCAGCGACTGGCCTGACCAGAAATTGCTCTCGAACTTGTTCAGCTGGCGGCGGAACCGGGCATAGCGCATCGTCTTGTCGATGATGATCGCCCAGGTCCAGACCGACGCGACCATCAGGCCGATCATCACCAGCTTGACGATAAGGCCGGCCTGCCAGAACAGGTCCCACAGGGACACCGAACCGGCGGCGGCTAGCGTTCCGTGAACGACGTCAGCGTCCATTCGCAATCATCCTCGATATTCGGAACCGTCGGCAGCCCGCGACGGGCGCGCCCTCGGCACGACCCCGCCCCTGTCGGTCCCGACATGCAGCAAATTCGGCCATGCGGCCGCGTAAACCCCTGATGCCCTTTCACAAGCGAATCCGGTGAAAGAATGGCGTGTTTCGGCTCTAATCCGACTCGCGCCATTGATGCACCGGTAGGGTTAACGGCCCGTTACCGGTGCCCCGGCGCCGGTCCTGCCGTCACGCGCTGGCCGTCGGCTGCAGTTGGGCGTGCATGTCCTTGGGCAGGCGCATCGGCTTGCCCTCGGGCGAGAGCACGGCGACCTTGACCGTCGCCTTGACCAGCACCGCGTCGCCGCAGGCGATGCGCTGGTCGAGGATGATGCGCGCCCCGCCGAGCAGCGCCGTGCGGGTGGTCACGGTGACGACGTCGTCGATCCGCGCCGGCCGCAGGAAGTCGATGTCCATGTGCCGCACGGCAAAGATCAGCGGCGCGCCATACCGCCCGGCGAGCAGTTCGCGGTGGCCGATGCCCTTCAGCCGCAGGAAGTCCGAGCGCCCCCGCTCCAGAAAGTTCAGGTAGCGCGCATGGTAGACGACGCCGGAAAAGTCGGTGTCCTCGAAATAGATGCGCACATCCAGCGCATGGCCATCGTCCGTCAGCCGTCCGGCCAGTCCCTGGCTCATCGCCGGATCCTCTCGCATCGCGCCCCTTGCGGGCTCAATCTGTGTAACAGCGATCTGTCACGTGGCTGTAACAGGCAGTCCTCATAGACGCGGTATCTCCCTCGAGCAAAGGATCTGCCGCCGTGATATCGCCGCTCCGCCTCAGCCTCGCCGCCCTTCTCGCCACCAGCGCCCTCGCCGCGCCGGCCACAGCGATGGCCGAGCCGGTGTTCCGGCGTATCGCCGCCTTCCCGGTGGCCGCCAATCTTCCCGCCGACAAGCCCGCCGAGACCGAGACCTCCTCGGAGATCATCACGGCGAGCGGTGACGGCAACACGCTGGTCTATTCCGACAGCCCGGCCGGCGGCATCGGCATGATCGACATCACCGACCCCAAGGCCCCGAAGGCGGGCGGCTTCATCGCTCTTGACGGCGAGCCCACCTCGGTGGCGGTTGCGGGCGCCAACGTCCTCGTCGGCGTCAACACCTCGCCGAACTTCGTCGAGCCCTCCGGCCGCCTCGCGGTGATCGACCTCGCCGGCAAGTCCGAGACGGCCTCCTGCGATCTGGGTGGCCAGCCCGATTCCGTCGCGGTCTCCCCGGATGGCGCCTATGCCGCCGTGGCGATGGAGAACGAGCGCGACGAGGATCTGAACGACGGCGTCATTCCCCAGATGCCGGCCGGCTTCGTCGCAGTCTTCCAGCTCACCGACGGGACGCCCGATTGCGCCTCCATGACCAGGGTGGATCTGACCGGCCTAGCCGACACCGCGCCGGAGGATCCGGAGCCGGAATATGTCGACTTCAACGCGGCGGGCGAGATCGTCGTCTCGCTGCAGGAGAACAACCACTTCGCCATCATCGATGCGGCCAGCGGCGAGGTGACTGCCGATTTCCCGGCCGGCACCGTCGACCTCGAGGGCATCGACACCGAGGATGACGGCGCCTTCGACTTCACCGGCAGCCAGGCGGACCGCAAGCGCGAGCCCGACACCGTCCAGTGGATCGACGACAACCGCTTCGTCTCCGCCAATGAAGGCGATTACGAGGGCGGCTCGCGCTCCTTCACCGTCTGGAACAAGGACGGCACCGTCGCATACGAATCCGGCCCGTCCTTCGAGCACGAAGTCGTCCGCGCCGGCCACTATCCCGACAAGCGCTCGGACGCCAAGGGCGTCGAGCCCGAGGGCCTGGAAGTCGCCACCTTCGACGGCACGACCTACGCCTTCGTCCTGTCCGAGCGCGGCTCGCTCGTCGGCGTCTACGAGCTTGGCGACGGCGATCCCGTTCTGACCCAGCTCCTGCCGTCTGGCATCGCGCCCGAAGGCGCCATCGCCATCCCGTCGCGCAACCTTCTGGTCACCTCCAACGAGGCCGATCTGGTCGAGGATGGCGGCGCCCGCTCCCACGTCATGATCTACGAGTTCGGCGAAGGCGAGAATGCCTATCCGATGATCGTTTCCGAGGACGATGCGCAGGACAATCCGGTCGGCTGGGGCGCCCTGTCGGGCCTCGCCGCCGATCCGCAGGACGCCGCGACCCTTCACGCGGTCAGCGACAGCTTCTACGCGAACCAGCCGTCCATGTTCACCATCGACGTCTCGGCCAGGCCCGCCCGGATCACCGGCCGCACGACGATCACCCGTGACGGCGCGCCGGCCGAAGCCCTGGATCTCGAAGGCATCACCGCTGACGGCGCCGGCGGCTTCTGGCTCGCCAGCGAGGGCAATCCGGAGAAGGACGTGCCGCACCAACTCCTGCATGTGGATGCGTCCGGCGCCATCACCGAGGCGGTGCCCTTCCCCGAGGATCTTGTCGCCGGCTCCACCCGCTTCGGCGCCGAGGGCGTCACCCTGGACGGTGACACCCTCTGGGTCGCCATCCAGCGCGAATGGAAGGACGATCCCAAGGGCACGGCCAAGCTCCTCGCCTACGACACCGCCTCGAAGGAATGGAGCGCCGTGCGCTATCCGCTGGAGAGCGCCGAGAAGGGCTGGGTCGGCCTGTCGGAGATCACCGCCCAGGGCGACTGGCTCTATGTGCTGGAGCGCGACAACCAGATCGGCGACGCCGCCCGGTTGAAGAAGCTCTACCGGGTCGCGAAGGCCGATCTGGAGCCGGCACCCCTCGGCGGTGACCTGCCGCTGGTCGAGAAGGAGGAGGTCCACGACTTCCTGCCCGATCTGAAGGCCACCGGCGGCTACGTCGTCGACAAGATCGAGGGCTTTGCCATCGCCGCCGACGGCACCGCCTACGCGGTCACCGACAATGACGGCGTCGACGATTCTTCCGGCGAGACGCTGTTCTTCGACATCGGCAAGCTGTAATCCGCCGCGCGATCGCCCGGCGACGGCTTGACCGTCGCCGGTCCTCGCCAGGACCATCCAATCGAAGGGCGCGCCACGGCATCGGCGCGCCCTTTGCGCATCTGCAACGCCTATCGCGGCCGCACAGGCTGTCGGCGGAAGCGACGGCAACGATCCCTGCCCGCCCTGCGCGACAAGCTGATCCGGAGACCTCGTGCCGGCAAGCGGCGGTGACGCAAGTGTCGTTCGCGGCTTGCGGCGGGCGGGTCGGGCCATATCTGCTTCGTCCTGACCCCGAGGAGCCGCGATGCGTGCGTATGTCCAGCAATATTACCAGCGCATCGTCGCGAGCTACTGGTTCGTCCCCTCGATCATGGCCGTCGTGGCCGCGCTGCTCGCCTTCCTCCTGATCGAGATCGACGCACGCGTACCGCTCGACGCCTTCGGCGAAAGCCCGTTTTTCTATGCGACGCAGCCGGACGGCGCCCGCGCCATCCTCAGCGCCATCGGCGGATCGATGATCGGCGTGGCGGGCACGGTCTTCTCGGTGACCATGGCCGCGGTCGTCTTCGCCTCCGGCAATTATGGCCCGCGGCTCCTGACCAACTTCATGAACGACCGCGGCAACCAGATCACGCTGGGCGTGTTCGTGGCGACCTTCGTCTAT
Organism: Aurantimonas sp. A2-1-M11; assembly: GCF_036549475.1. NCBI lineage: Bacteria > Pseudomonadati > Pseudomonadota > Alphaproteobacteria > Hyphomicrobiales > Aurantimonadaceae > Aurantimonas > Aurantimonas sp. A2-1-M11. The sequence continues at coordinate 29,932 of NZ_JAZHLI010000011.1, forward strand.
TGCATGCTGGTGCTGCGCAGCGTCCGCGATGGTGGCGAGGGCGGCGATAACGATTTCTATGCCGTCATGTTCGTCCCCAACATCGCGATCTTCGGCGCCATCTTGCTGGCCATCGGCTCGATCGGCGTGCTGATCTTCTTCATCCACCACGTCCCGTCGAATATCCACATCTCCAACGTCGTCGCCGGCATCGGAACGGGGCTGTGCCGGCAGCTCGACGACACCTTCCCCGATCCCGACTCCGAGGCGACGGACCGCGAGGCGACCGGGCCCGACGAGCCGGACCACCTGCTGTGGCAGGTGCCCGCCTGCTTCGGCGACGAGGTCGACGAGACCTCGCCGACCGTGCCCTATGCCGAGGTCGTCGCCGATCGCAGCGGCTATCTCCAGATCATCGACCGCGAGACGCTGATCAAGGCGGCCCGCGCAGCCGACATCGTGGTGCGGATGAACTGCCGGACCGGCATCTTCGTGCATCCGGGCCGGGTGCTGTTCCATGCCTGGCCCAGCGAGCGCGTGACCGACGAGGTGCGCGCCGCCCTCGTCTCGTCGATCGCCTGCGGCAACCAGCGCAGTCCCCATCAGGATCCGGTCTTTCTCGTCGACGAACTGGTCGAGATCGCCGGCCGCGCCTTGTCGCCGGGCGTCAACGACCCCTACACCGCCATCACCTGCATGGACTGGCTGACCTCCGCCATGGCGCGCCTGGCCGGGCGTGAGCCGGCCGATCCGCTGCTGGTGGATGCCGACGGCCGGTTGCGGGTCATCGCGCTGCCGGACAGCTTTGCCGAATATCTGGAATTTTCCTTCGGCCATCTGCGCCAGTATGCGGCGACCGACATGATCGCCGCCGAGCATTATCTCGAATGTCTGGAGCAGATCGCCCCGGCGACCAGGCGGCCGGGCGACATCGCCGCACTGCGCCGCCAGCACGACGCCTTCATGGGCCTGGCCCGCCGCGGACTGGCCGGCGCCGCCCTCGAGGTGGTGGAGGCGCGTGCCGAGCGGCTCGTGGCCACGCTCGATCACCCGGTCCACCGCGTCCCCTATCCGGTCCCGGCCGGCGAACGCGTCGAGCGGTTGGTCGCCGCCCGTCAGCCCGCCGGCACGACGGCGTGAGGCGCCCGGCCTATGCGTCGTCGCCGCCCTCCTCGAACAGGGTCGCCTGCGCGCCCTGATAGGCGCTGGGAACCGCCAGGCCCATATGGCCGAAGGCCTTCTGGGTGAGCAGGCGCCCGCGCGGCGTGCGCTGCAGGAAGCCCTGCTGCAACAGATAGGGCTCGACAATGTCCTCGATCGCGTCGCGCGGCTCCGACAGGGCCGCCGCGATGGTCTCGATGCCCACCGGTCCGCCGCCGAAATTCAGGGCGATCAGGTCCAGGTAGCGCCGGTCGAGCTGGTCGAGGCCGAGGCTGTCGACCTCGAGCCGCGACAGCGCCTCGTCCGCCACCCGCCGGTCCACCGTGCCGGCCCCGGCCACGTCGGCGAAGTCGCGCACCCGGCGCAGCAGCCGGCCGGCGATGCGCGGCGTGCCGCGGGCCCGGCGCGCGATCTCGCGGGCGCCGTCCTCGGCCATGGGCAGGCGCATCAGCCGCGCGCCGCGGGTGACGATGTGCTCCAGTTCGGCGACCGTATAGAAGTTCAGCCGCACCGGAATGCCGAAGCGGTCGCGCAGCGGCGTCGTCAGAAGGCCCAGCCGCGTCGTCGCCGCCACCAGCGTGAATTTCGACAGGTCGATCTTCACCGATCGCGCCGCCGGCCCCTCGCCGATGATCAGGTCGAGCTGGAAATCCTCCATCGCCGGGTAGAGGATTTCCTCCACCGCCGGGCTCAGCCGGTGGATCTCGTCGATGAACAGGACGTCGCGCTCTTCCAGATTGGTGAGCAGCGCCGCCAGGTCGCCGGCCTTGGCGATCACCGGGCCAGAGGTCGAGCGGAAATTGACGCCCAGTTCCTTGGCCATGATCTGCGCCAGCGTCGTCTTGCCGAGCCCCGGGGGGCCGACGAACAGCACATGGTCCAGCGCCTCGCCGCGATTCTTCGCCGCCTCGATGAAGACCTTGAGATTGGCCCGCGCCGCGGCCTGGCCGACGAAATCGTCCAGCCGCTGCGGGCGCAGAGTCGCGTCGAAGTCCTCGCCATTCTTCTCGGGTGTGATCAGGCGGGCGTCGCTCATAAGGACCGTTCCGTCGCGATAGGACAATCTGCCTGCATAGCCACCGGCGCGGCCGGTCGCGGGCAGGTTCCGCAATGGCCGTTCCCCGCCCTCATGTCAAAACCGGCCGGGCCGCGCCGGGTGAAATGCGCCGGCGCCGCGCCGTCACCGGTGCCGCCTTGCGCCTCAGCGGCTCAGCGCCTTCAGCCCCAGGCGGATCAGCCGGGCGCTGTCGGGCGCCTCTCCGGCCTCCTTCAGCGCCTTGGCCACGGCCTCCGCCGCCTGGTCGCGCGGATAGCCCAGATTGACCAGCGCCGACACCGCGTCGGCCACCGGCGCGGCAGCCGTGCCGCCGCCGATGTCGCGCTTCAGGCCAAAACTCTCGTCGCCGCCGGCGCCGGAAAAGGCCGGGGCCTTGTCCTTCAGCTCCGCCACGATCCGGGCGGCGACCTTCGGCCCGACGCCGGGCGCGCGCGCCACCATCGCCTTGTCCTGCAGGGCCACCGCATTGGCGAGATCGCCGGCCGACAGGGTGCCGATCACCGCCAGTGCCACGCGGGCGCCGACCCCCTGCACCATCTGCAACAGGCGGAACCAGTCCTGCTCGGCGCGGGTGGAGAAGCCGTAGAGCCGCAGCATGTCCTCGCGCACATAGGTGTCGATGAACAGCACCACCGCCTCGCCCGCCGCCGGCAGCGCCGCCAGCGTGCGCGCGCCGCAGAAGGCGACATAGCCGACGCCATGCACGTCGACCACGACATGGTCCTCGCCGATCTCGTCGACGGTGCCCTTGAGCTTGCCGATCACGGATGCGTCTCCAGGCAGAAGGAATCGAAGGCGGAAATCCGGCCGAAGCGGCCACAGGCGTCGCTTACCACGATTGGGTCGCGGCCGCCGACAGTGTCACCGCCCGATGACCGGCCGCCGGCCCGGCGCGAAGCCGCCCAGGCCATCACAGGCCCGCCAGCAGCGCCCGCGACTGCGCCGACTGGCGATGATGGCTGTGGCAGATGGCGATCGCCAGCGCGTCGGCGGCGTCGTCGGTATCGAAGGTCGCCCTGGGCATCAGCACCTTCACCATCATGTGGATCTGCCGCTTCTCGCCGTGCCCGACGCCGATCACCGCCTTCTTCACGGCATTGGGGGCGTATTCGGCGACCGGCAGCCCGGCCAGCGACGGCACCACCATGGCGATGCCGCGGGCCTGCCCGAGCTTCAGCGTGGCGACGGCATCCTTGTTGACGAAGGTCTGCTCCACCGCCGCCTCGTCCGGCCGCTGGGTGTGGATCACCTCGGTCAGCCCGTCATAGAGCGTGCGCAACCGCCCGGCGAGATCCATCTTGCCGTCCGACATCACCGTGCCGCTCGCCACGAAGCGCAGCGAATTGCCCAGCGTCTCGACGATGCCCCAGCCGGTCCGGCGCAATCCGGGATCGATGCCGATGATGCGAATGGTCCGCTCCTGCAACACTTCGTTAATCCTCTCCGCCTAGCCGAATCAGAGGCCATTGAGAAGACGAAAAGTGAACAAACCAAAAACGAAACGGGCTTCGTCCCCGACAGAACCGCGCAACGACGGTTGATGGCGCCGTGTGAACGCTGGGCATCGGCCCCATGACAAAGGCCCGCCGCGGAATCCGCGACGGGCCTTTGTCATGGGGCCGGATCAGTTCCGGCTCAAGTGTCGCCGGTCAAGCGAGGTGGATTAGTTCCACCAGGCTTCGTCAACACCTTCGCGTGCCTCGAGCTCTTCCTCCGAGTAGCGCGTGATGAAGGCGTAGGACTGGTCGTCGACCGGGACGAGATCCACGTCGCCGACGCGCAGCATGACGTGCTTGTCACCGATGTCGAGGAAGCCGCCCACTTCGGCGACGATGCCGGCGAGGTTGCCCGAACGGTCGAGAACCACGTCCTCGATCTCGCCGATCTGGTTCCAGTCGGTGCCGACCGCGTCGTAGCCCGAACGGCCCCAGACGTAATCGTCCTGCTCACCCCAGGAGCCTTCGTCATAGGCTTCGTTGGTGGTGTAGACGGCGCCGCCCACGATATCGCGAGTCCGGATCAGCTGCGCCCAATCGGTCGCTGCAGTGTTTTCCGAAGCCATCGGGGTCGCGGCGGTCGTCGTGGCGGCATCCTGAGCAATAACAGGCGTCGCGGCAAAGATGATGGCGGTTGCAGTGGCTGCAATATACTTCATGAGGTAATCCTCTCTGTCGTTCAAATTCATCCAATCAACGGAGGGGTGTGGCCATTGTTCCAACATTCTCACCACAAATTCTGAAGTCATTCGTTCGCAGACGCGTCCGTTGCTCACGGAGCTCGCTCCGCCTGCGCGTTCTGTTATACGATCGCACGACCCGGGACGAACTGGAGGCCGGAGCACCCTATGCGTTCAGCCCCCGGGTCGCGATGACCGACTTGTTCAGGCCCATGACGGTCTCGAAGACGATGTCGGCGTCGGGCAGGAACTCCGCCATCTGCCGCTTGCCGATCAGGTCGTGATGACCCACCACGTCCCTCGCCTCCTCGACGTCTTCGATGCGATCGAAGAAGCCCAGCGCGAAGCGCCGCAGCAGCGCAACGCGCACCGCCTTCGGCAGATACTGGAATCCCAGCGTCCGGAAGTGCGGCTCGTAGGGAAACCAGTAATTGGGCGTCTGGCAATAATAGCGCGGGGCCAGCCGGCGCATGTTCCGGCCGAAGGCGCGCATCTTGTCGCGCGATCCCACATGCTCGATCACCGAGTTGGAATGCGCCAGGTCGAAGCGCTGCCCCTGGAACAGGTCGAGATCGCTCGCGCTCCCCCTGACCGCGCGGAACTGGCCCGGCCGCGTCACGACCTGCGGCTCGGGATTGACCAGGGTGACGAAGATGCGGCCCTGTTGCCGGTCGAGATAGTCGCCTGCGATGGACCAGTATGATTCGGTCCCGCCGAGGTCAACGATCTCGCAGCGTTGCTGATTGGCGAGAACCGAGTCGATCAGGCTGCGGATGCGCGCGAAGCGCCGGGCACGGAACTGGAACTCCAGGCTCGAGGAATCGACATAGGGGTCCGAACGGCGTCGAAGGGCCCCCAGATAGGCTGCAAGCTGCATGGCGTGGCTCCTGTATTCCACGCCGACCTAGGGCCCAATCCGAAATTGCGCGCGACAATCCTTAACAAATGGTTAACGCCGTGAAGCCGCGATCCCGGAATTCCGGAAGACAGCGACGTCGAGACACGGAGTCGTGACTGCAAACCCCGCTGTCGCTACGTCTTGAGCCCCGCCCAACGCCCTGGATCGGCGACCGGCCGCTTCCTTGCGGCAGGCCCCATCGACAGCTTGACCTCGACGACCGACCCGTCGCCTCAGGCGGCGGACAGCTTGGCCATCACCTCGTCGTCGACCTCGAAATTGGCATAGACGTTCTGCACGTCGTCGTCGTCGTCGAGATTGCCGATCAGCCGCATCACGCTTTCGGCCTTTTCCTCGTCGACCGGGGTGCCGGTCTGCGGACGCCAGGTCGCGCGCACGCTCTCGGCCTCGCCCAGCGAGGCTTCCAGCGCCGTCGACACGTCGCCGATGTCCTCGAAGGCGGTGATGATCGTGTGGCCGTTCTCGTCGGAGATCACGTCGTCCGCCCCGGCCAGGATCGCCGCCTCCATCACCGCGTCGGCGTCGCCCGCCGAGGCCGGATAGACGATCTCGCCGACATGGTCGAACATGAAGGAGACCGAGCCGGTCTCGCCCATCGACCCGCCGGCCTTGGTGAAGCAGGAGCGCACGTTCGACGCCGTGCGGTTGCGGTTGTCGGTCAGCGCCTCGACGATGACGGCGACGCCGCCCGGCCCGTAGCCTTCGTAGCGAACCTCGTCGTAGTTCTCCGAATCGCCGCCCGAGGCCTTCTTGATCGCCCGGTCGATGTTGTCCTTCGGCATCGACTGCGCCTTGGCGTTGTTGATCGCCAGCCGCAGGCGCGCATTCATCGACGGGTCGGGCAGGCCGGACTTGGCCGCCACCACGATCTCGCGCGCGAGCTTGGAAAACATCTTGGATCGGACCGCGTCCTGGCGGCCCTTGCGATGCATGATGTTCTTGAACTGTGAATGGCCGGCCATGGCGAACCTGTCTGTCGATGCGGAAAGAATTGCGCGACATATAAAAAATCGGACGGCAAACGTCCAGAACGAGGATTGCCATGACCGACGCTCCCCACGCATCGCCCGTCGCCACGGCCACCCTGCCGGCCCTGCCGCTGACGGGCGGCTGCCAGTGCGGCGCGGTCCGCTACGAGATCCGCGCCGCGCCGCAGGTCTTCTATCTGTGCCATTGCACCGAGTGCCAGCGGCAGACCTCCAGCGCCTTCGGCGAAAGCCTGCGCGTCGATCCCGCCACCCTTGCGATCACCGGCGAGATGGCGACGACACGGCGCGTTTCGGACGGCGGCGCGGTGCGGCTCGGCGATTTCTGCGCCGATTGCGGCGTGCGCATCCGGCACCGCTCCGAAGGCGACCCGGCCCGCGTCAACATCAAGGCCGGCACGCTCGACGACACCCGCTGCCTGGTACCGGCCGGCCATATCTGGACGGACTCCCGGCAGTCCTTCGTCGCCATCGGCGCGAACGAACTGGCCTATCCCCGGATGCCGGACGACGGCTTTGCCGCGCTGATCGCGCGCTGATCGCGCGCTGGCGGGCGATGCTGGCGGCGGGCGCCGCGGCCGGATCGACGCCAGAGACCTGATCCCCTCGTCCGGCGGCGGGCGTGCACCGCGATGACGCCATGGTGATTTTGCTTCTTCTGCCGGAGCGGTAGCCTGTACGTGCCGGCATGCCCTGCGTGCCGGGCCGACGGTCAGGAGAACGCGACCATGCGATATCGCGCTGCGCTGTTCCGCTCCGCCTCCTGCGCGGCCTGCCTCCTCGCCGCCGCCGTCCCGGCCCTGGCCGACACGACCGCTTTGCCCGGCGCCCGCGCCGATGAGCCGGCAATCTCCGGGCCTGCCGAGAGCGCCACCGAAACCCGCCTCTTCGCTGCGCTGAAGCATGCCGCCACCGAGGCAGAGGCCCGCGCCGTCGAATCCGCCATCTGGCGCCACTGGATAGGTGCCGCCCCGGATCTTGCAACCCGCCAGCTCGTCGAGCGCGCCATGGAGCGGCGCGGCAGCTACGATCTGGCCGGCGCCCGCAGCCTTCTCGACGAGGCCATCATCGCTGCGTCCGGCTATGCCGAAGCCTGGAACCAGCGCGGTTTCGTGCGTTTCCTGCAGGATGATTTCGACGGCGCGCTGGGTGATGTCGACCAGGCCATCGCGCTGGAGCCCCGGCATTTCGCCGCCATGTCCGGCCGCGCCCTGATCCTGATGCGCCAGGGCCGCTTCGGCCTCGCGCAGACCCAGCTTCGCGCTGCGGTCGCGATCCATCCCTTCCTGAAGGAGCGCGCCCTGATCGCGCCCGCCCCGGCCGATGATCCTGCCCCGACCGGCGGCGTCGACCTGTGACCTGCCTGTCCATCCCCCGAACTTCCCGAGGAGCCTGCCCATGAGACGTCTGGCCGCCTGCGCCGCGCTGTTTGCCGCCTTCGCCGCCACGCCGGCGGCCGCCCAGATGGTGCCCAGCACCTGCATCGCGATCGCCGAAAGCCTGCCGCGCGCGAGCTATGTCGCCATGGACGGCCCCGCGGCGCAGCGTTACGCGGCGATCGACGGCGACGTGACGATCACCTACGTCACCCATGCGACCTACCGGATCGAGAGCCCGAACGGCGTCGTCGCGGCCACCGACTTCGCCGGCTTCGCCGGCGAGACGACGCCGGACATCGTGACGATGAACAAGGCGCATTCCTCCCACAACACGCCCTACCCGGATCCGGCGATCCCGCATGTCCTGCTCGGCTGGAACCCCGAGGGCGGCCCGGCCGAACACGCCCTCACCGTCGACGACATGTATGTGCGCAACGTGCCTACCGACATCCGCTCCTATGGCGGCATGGAGGCCGACGGCAATTCCATCTTCATCTTCGAGGTGGCGGGGCTGTGCATCGGCCATCTCGGCCATCTGCACCACACGCTGACCAACGAGGATTACGCCCGCATCGGCCGGCTCGACATCCTGATGGTGCCGGTCGACGGCGGCATGACCATGAGCCAGGAGGGCATGGGCGAGATCGCCGACCGGCTGCGCTCCTCCATCGTCCTGCCGATGCACCGCTTCGCCGGCCCGATCGAGCGCTTCCTCGACCGCATGCCCGGCTTCGCCGTCGAGCGGCGCGACACGCCGAGCCTGACGATCTCGGTCCGGACCCTGCCGCGCACCCCGACGGTAATCGTGCTGAAAGGCGTGTAGCCCGGACGGGCCGACGTGCCAGGACGTCGCTCCGCTCCCGCGGAGGATAGCCGCCCTGGCAATGGAGGGGCCGCCCCTCCGCGACCCGCTCAGCCCGCGGGGATCAGGCGATCGGCGCGCAGGCGTGCGAAGAGGTCGAAGAACGCGTCGTCGGTCGGCTGGTATCCGGCAAAGCCCATGCGCCGGCTCTTCGACATGTCGGTCACCACCTCGATCGGCCGTCCCAGATCGGCGTCCGTGTGCCAGGGTGAGGCCAGCCGGGAGAGATCGGGCTCGGCCAGTCCCTCGCGCTCGGCGATCTGGCGCCATACCGGCGCATCGTCGCGCATCTGCGCTTCCAGCGGCATCTCGGTGCCGTCGAAGGGTGCCGCTTCCAGGCCGAACCATTCGGCGATGCGCGACCACATCCAGTTCCAGCGGAAGACGTCGCCATTGACGACGTTGAAATCCTCGTTGGCGGCGGCCGGCGTCGCCTCCGCCCACACGAGATGGGCGGCGAGCTGGCGGGCATCCGTCATGTCGGTCAGGCCGTCCCACTGGACCTGCGATCCGGGAAAGCGGAAGGGCCGCCCGGTCTCCCGGCAGATCGCGGCGTACACGGCGAGGGTCGTTCCCATGTTCATGGCGTTGCCGACGGCCTTGCCGATCACCGTATGCGGCCGGTGGATGCTCCATGTGAACCCGTCGCGCGCGGCCGCCGCGACGACCTCGTCCTCCTGCGCATAATAGAAATTCGCCTCGTCGAGCCGGCCCTGCTCCTCGCGGAACGGCGTCTTCGGCAGGCTGCCCTTCCCATAGGCCTCGAAGGGCCCGAGATAGTGCTTCAGGCCCGTAACCAGCCCGACATGTCGCACCGAGCGCGCCGGCCGGAGCGCCTCGAAGAGGTTGCGCAGCATGGCGGCGTTGACGCGGATGTTCTCGGCTTCGCTGGCCTGCCGCAACCAGGTGGTCAGGAAGACGGCGTCCGGGCGAAGGCCGTCGAGGGCCTGCGCCAGCGTGTCCGGCTGCAGGAGGTCGGCGGCGACGAGCGTGACGCCGTCCTGGGGCTGCGGCTTGCGGGCAAGGCCATGGACCGTCCAGCCCTCGGCAACGAGCCGCTCGGCCGTGGCGCTGCCCTGGATGCCGGTGACCCCGACCACGAGTGCCGTCTTCGTCATCTGTGTCTCCATTGCTGTTCGGCCCCTGACCTAGGCAGCGCGGGCAGGACGGACTAGACGGCACCAATCCGGGACATAGGCACCAGAAGGTCACCACCATGGAACCAGGCAGTGACGAAGCCGCGTGCCGCGAGGATGCGCTCCCCGCCGGGTGCTCGAACTGTTCGCCGCCAAATGGACGAGCATGATCCTGCATACGCTCCACGCCCGCCATGACGGGCGCGCGCGCAACGGTGTCCTGCATCGCAGCCTGCCGGGCATCTCCAAGAAGATGCTTACCCAGACCCTGCGCGAGATGGAGGCGAGCGGCCTCGTCACCCGGCATGTCGCGGGCACGGTCCCGCCCGCGGTCGAGTACCGGCTCACGGATCTCGGCCGGCGCTTCGTCGAGCCGGTCGAACTGCTCTATGCCTGGGGGCGCGACAATGCCGACGCCCTCGACCGGCTCGGGCCGCGCCCGACCTCGCGCCGCAATCTGGAAGGCTGAGCGGATCGCCTCACCAGAAATCCGGCATCGCCTCCGCCAGCCGCGGGCCGATGCGCACCGGCGCGACCTTTTCGGCCAGCCCGGTGCGGTCGGAGATCTCCACCGCCAGCCCGGCGATGGTCGCCGGCCCCTGCGCCGCGTCGAAGCGGCCGCGCGGCACCTTGGTGACGAAGCGGTTCAGCGGTTCCTCCTTCTCCATGCCGAGCGAGGAATCGTAGTCGCCGCACATGCCGGCATCGGACTGGTAGCCCGTCCCGCCGACGAGGATCTGGTGGTCGGCGGTCGGCACATGGGTATGGGTGCCCACCACGACGCTGACGCGCCCGTCGAGGAAATGCCCGAAGCACTGCTTCTCGCTGGTCGCCTCGGCGTGGAAGTCGATGATGACGGCATCCGCCTGCTCGCCCATCGGGCAGGCCGAGACGAGCGTGTCGGCGCAGGCGAAGGGATCGTCGAGATCGGGATGCATGAACACCCGGCCCATGATGTTGGCGACCAGCACCCGGGCGCCGTTCCTGGCCTCGAACAGGCCGGAGCCGTGTCCGGGCGTGCCGGGCGGATAGTTCGCCGGCCGGATGAAGCGGTCCTGCCGCCCGGCGAAGGCCAGCGCCTCGCGCTGGTCCCAGACGTGGTTGCCGGTGGTCACCGCGTCGGCTCCCGCCTCCAGCGTGCGCTCGAAGATCTCCTCGGTGATGCCGAAGCCGCCGGCCGAATTCTCGCCATTGACGACCACGAAATCGAGCTTCCAGTCGGAAATCAGCCCGGGCAGCCTGTCGAAGACGGCGGTCCGGCCGGATCGGCCGACCATGTCGCCGAGAAAGAGAAATCGCATCGCGCTCGCCTGTTGCTGGGCTTCTCGCGGCATCCTGCCGCGCCGGCACGCCCCGACGGCAGACCGGCAGCGATCCGCTTGACCCATGCCGCCGGCCCCGTCAACTCGCACGGCCATGCCGCCGCGGGCGCCGCAAAAGCGTCCCAGCCACCATCACCCCGCTGTCCCTGCCAACGACGCGTCACCACGTCCCCGGCGCAATCGCGTCGAAAATCGGCCGGATTGCCCTGTCAGGGACGCCGCAACGGCCCCGCATCATGAGCCGGTACCGGTACCGGCGACACGATTCATGGTCCGGTGAGCATTCCCCGACATCATGATCGGCAAGGCAGACGGGTCGGTTCGCACGCGCCGACACAAGGCCGCGGCGCGCCGCCGAACGCCGATCCAGCATGCCGCCGGCCGGGCGGCGCAAACGACAGGACACCGCACGCCATGATCCTTTCCCGCCTCGCACGCCGCGTGCCCGTCCTGCGCCTCCTCGCGCTGCTGCCCATCGCGCTTCTGGCCGCCTGCGTCGGGTCCACCGGCTCGGTCGACATCGGATCGACCCGCGTGATCAGCGTCGACCGCAACGTGGCGCTCGCCTCGATCAACGCCTTCCGGGCCGAGAACGGCCTCGGCGCGGTGCGCTTCGACGCCGTGCTCGGCGAGGCGGCCGAGCGGCAGGCCCGCGCCATGGCCGCGCGGGGCAATCTCAGCCATTCGCTGGACGGCGCCCTGCCCAGCCGCGTCGCCTCCTTCGGTTACGACTGGGCGGCCGTGTCGGAAAATCTCGGCTGGAACTACCGCTCGACGCCGGCCGTCATCACCGGCTGGAAGGGCTCGCCCGGCCATCGCCGCAATCTCCTCAACGCCAACGTCACCGAGATCGGCTTCGCCGCCGCCACCGGTCCGAAGGGCGAGCCCTACTGGGCGCTGATCCTCGGCCGCGAGAAGAACAGGCGCTGATCAATCGGCTGGCGGGCGGATCGTCTCGCGCTCGGTAACGATCATCGGCAGGCGGACGTCGTGGGGCTCCATCGGCACGAAGTCCGTTTCCTGCACGGCAAAGGCGACGGCGGCCAGGATCGGCGGCGCGCCCTTGTCCCTCAGTGCGGCGATGGCGCTGTCGTAATAGCCGCGGCCATAGCCGATCCGGCCGCCCGTCCGGTCGAAGACCGCCAGCGGCACCAGCATCAGTTCGGGGTCCAGCACCGCCGCCTCCGCCCCCGGCGCATAGGTGCCGAAGCCCTGCGGCTCCAGCGGCGCGCCGCGCACCAGGTGCCGGAACTGCAGCCGTCCGTCGACGATCGCCGGCACGCAGAGCCGGGCGCCGCGGTCGGCGAGCTGCATCATCAGCGGTCGGATGTCGATTTCCGAGCGAATCGGCAGGAAGCCGGAGACGACCATGCCGGGCGTGACCGGCAGGAGGTCGGCGCAGCGGTCGGCGACGATCAGCGAGGCTTCGATGCGGGCGTCCGCCGGCATGGCGTCGCGCCGGGCCAGCGCCGCTGTCCGCAGGCGCGCCTTGGCGTCTTTCGCTTCGTCCATGGTCACTCCCCCTTGCCGGGCAGAGGTGGACGATTTCGCGGCGGAAGGAAAGTGGCCTGCCCGAAGGCGGGGCCGGAAAGATGGCCGGGAAAAGTGGATGGTGACGAGCCACCCGGCCGATGGAGATGTCGATCCCGGGAACCTACAGAGTAGGTGGGCGCCGTGTGCCCCAGGCCCACGGGCCAAGGCAGGGACAGCTCCCTAGGAATGACTAAGGCCCCGAGAATATGTTACTCCTGGCGCACCGCGCAGCCCGTCGAACACCAATATAGGCGAGGCCGGGCGTTCCAGCCATAGCTGCAAGGGCCAAGGCCCAAGTTTCTTCTCACAGACCGGCGGATGCCCCGATGCGGCCCGGCGGACGATCGCCCGGGAGATCACCCCTGGAATATTGGGACATCCACTTCATCGCCGGCCAGGCCACCGGTTTTGCCGCGCTGGTCATCTGCGTCATGGCCTTTGCCAGCAAGCGCGACGACCGCCTGCTGCTGCTCCTGGTCTTCGCCAATGTGGCCTTCGCGGCGCAGTTCTTCCTGTTCGGCGCCAGGGTCGCCGGCGCGATCAGCGCGCTGATCATCCTGCGCATCCTCCTGGCGCGCCGCTACAAGGGAAGCTGGCCGATCATGGCCACCATGCTTGCGGCGACCGGGCTGGTGAGCTGGATCGGCTGGGAGCAGCCGCTCGACGTCATTCCGCTGACGGCGGGCCTCCTCGGCACCATCGCCATGTTCATGCTCGACGGCATTCCCATGCGCCTGCTGCTGGCGGCGGCCGCCACCTGCTGGGTCGCCAGCAACGTCCTCGTCGGCTCCGTCGGGGCGGCGCTGGCCGAGCTTCTGGTTCTGACCACCAATGCCGTCACCATCCTGCGACTGTCCCGCGACCGCCGCGAAGCGATCGCCTGACGGGGGCCGCCGGCGCAATGTCCGCGCTCAGACGAAGTGCTTGGACAGCTTCAGCCCCTGCGCCTGGTAGTTCGACTTCAGGTCGCTGCCATAGAGCTTGTCGGGCAGCGCCTGCATGCGCTCATAGACCAGCCGCCCGACGATCTGCCCGTCCTCCAGGATGAAGGGCACGTCGTGGCTGCGCACTTCCAGCACGGCGCGGCTCCCCGCCCCGCCGGCGGCGGAATGGCCGAAGCCGGGATCGAAGAAGCCGGCATAATGGACGCGGAATTCGCCGACCAGCGGGTCGAAGGGCGTCATTTCGGCGGCGAAGGCCGGCGGCACATGCACCGCCTCCTTGGAGACGAGGATGTAGAATTCGTCCGGGTCGAGCACCAGCTCGCCGGTCTTGGAGCGCATCACCGGCTCCCAGAAATCGGCCAGCGCATAGGCGCCGCGCCTGTCGACGTCGACGACGCCGGTGTGCCGCTTGCCGCGATAGCCGACCAGGCCCGCCTCGTTGCCGACGAGATCGATCGACAGGGCGATGCCGCCGCCGGAGATGTTCGCCTCGGCCGCCGTGGTCAGCACCTGCGTCTCGTGCAGCGCCGACAATTCGCCCTCGTTCAGGAGCGGCTCGCCGCCGCGGAAGCGTATCTGCGACAGCCGCGAGCCCTGCCGCACCAGGATCGGGAAGGTCCGCGGCGAGATCTCCAGATACAGCGGCCCCTCGTAGCCCGCCGGCAGCTTGTCGAATTCCTGGGCGCCGTCGGCCAGCACCCGCGTGAAGATGTCGAGCCGCCCGGTGGAGGATTTGGGATTGGCCGTCGCGCGGATGTCGGCCGGCAGCCGGAAGTGCTCCAGCAGCGGCACCACGTAGACGCAGCCGGTCTCCAGCACCGCCCCTTCGGCGAGGCTGAATTCGTGCAGCGAGAACCGCGCCAGCTTGTCGACCACCGACCGCCCCTGCCCCGGCAGGAAGCTCGCGCGCACCCGGTAGGCCTTCGGCCCGAGCCGCAGGTCAAGGCTCGCCGGCTGGATCTGGTCGTCGTCGCGCGCTACCGGCGCCGTGACCGCGCCGGCCGTAAACAGCCCTGCAATCTGAGCGTCGGGCAGGATTCCGCCCGGCATCTGGGTATGCGACATCGCCTGTCCCGTCATGATCGTCCCTGCGTGCGCGTCGCCGGCCATGGCGCCGCGCTCCCGGATTGACGCCTAGCGGGAACGGGTCTATTTGCAAAGCCGAAGTGGTGATTTGGCCGGCCGGCTTGCAGCCACGTTAAAGAAGTCGCTAAAGGGCCGTTCTGACGTATTGGCGATCGTGCCTCCCGACGAACCGGCTTTGCGGCGACGCGACAGCCGGTTTTTGTTGTTCGGAGACGATCCATGCTGAAGAAGAGCGAGACGGGGCGAAAATTGCGGCCGGCCACGGCCATGGTCCATGGCGGCACCACGCGGTCGGGCTTCGGGGAGACCTCCGAGGCGCTGTTCCTGACGCAGGGCTTCGTCTATCCCACCGCCGAAGCCGCCGAGGCCCGCTTCCGCGGCGAAGAGCCCGGCTTCATCTATTCGCGCTACGGCAATCCCACCACCCGCATGTTCGAGGAGCGCATGATGGCGCTCGAGGGCGCCGAGGATGCCCGCGCCACCGCTTCCGGCATGGCCGCGGTCGCCGCCGCCATGCAGTGCCAGGTCAAGGCCGGCGACCATGTCGTGGCCGCCCGCGCCCTGTTCGGCTCCTGTCGCTACGTGGTCGAGACCGTGCTGGCGCGCTGCGGCGTGTCCTGCACCCTCGTCGACGGCCGCGACCTCGACGCCTGGCGCGCCGCCGTGCGGCCCGAGACCAGGGTCTTCTTCATGGAGACGCCGACCAATCCGACGCTGGAGGTGATCGACATCGCCGCAGTCGCCGAGATCGCCCACGGCGCCGGCGCCACCCTGGTGGTCGACAACGTCTTCGCCACGCCCATGCTGCAGCGTCCGCTCGAGCTCGGCGCCGACGTCGTCATCTATTCGGCCACCAAGCACATTGACGGCCAGGGCCGGTGCCTGGGCGGCGTGATCCTGTCCTCGAAGGAGTGGATAGACGAGAACCTGCACGACTATTTCCGCCACACCGGCCCCTCGCTCTCGCCCTTCAATGCCTGGACGCTGCTCAAGGGCCTGGAGACGCTGCCCCTGCGCGTCGCCCAGCAGACCCGTTCGGCCGCCCGCATCGCCGACACGCTGGCCGAGAGCGGCAAGGTCGTGGAGGTGATCTATCCGGGCCGCGCCGACCATCCGGATGCGGCCATCATCGCCCGCCAGATGACCGGCGGCTCGACCCTCCTCGCCTTCGAGGTGGCAGGCGGCAAGGCGGCGGCCTTCCGCTTCTCGAATGCGCTGGAGATCGTCCTGATCTCCAACAATCTCGGCGACGCCAAGAGCCTGATCACCCACCCGGCGACCACGACCCACAAGAACCTGACGCCCGAGGCGCGGGGCGAACTGGGCATCGGCGACGGTCTCCTGCGCCTGTCGATCGGTCTGGAAGACGTCGACGACCTCCTCGAGGACATCGCCGGCGCCCTCGCGGCGGTCTGACCCGGAATCCGGTGGCATTAGCCACCGGCGCAACACGATCGGCCGGGACATTCCGGGTGCGGAATGTTCCGCCGCATCGAAAGCGGGCGTCCTGGATCCGCTGCCTCGTCGGCACGCCTCCTGCTCCCGACGAGAGATCCCGCCTTGTCGGGGACCGGGTCGCCGGACATAGTGGGCAACCGGCCGTTGCCCCAGGAGCGTGCGCATGGAACTGATCTACGGGTTCTTCCGACTGATCGAGGACCTCACCTGGGGATGGGCGCTCATCCCGATCCTGGTGATCTTCGGCCTCTTCATCACGGCCATGACGGGCTTCGTCCAGTTCGAGTTCTTCGGACGGATGTTCCGGGTGCTGTCGTCGAAGAACCAGACCGGGGATCCCAACGCGATCAGTGCGCGCGAGGCGCTGCTCATCTCGGTCGGCGGCCGGGTCGGCGGCGGCAACATCGCGGGGGTCGCGGTGGCGATCACGCTCGGCGGACCCGGGGCGGTGTTCTGGATGTGGGCGATCGCCCTCGTCGGCATGGCGACGAGCCTCGTCGAATCCACGCTCGCGCAGCTCTACAAGCGGCCAGCCGATGACGGCACCTACAAGGGCGGCCCGGCGGGCTACATCCTCTACGGGCTCGGGCACCAGTACCGCTGGCTGGCGGTGCTCTACGCCGTCTGCCTGCTCCTGTCCTTCGCGTTCGGCTTCAACGCCTTCCAGGGCAACACCTTCGCCGGGGCGGCCAACGACAGCCTCGGCATCGCCCGCATCTGGAGCGCGCTGCTGCTCGCCGTGATCACCGGCTTCATCGTCTATGGCGGCATCAAGCGCATCGCCAAGGTGGCCGACGTCGTCATTCCGATCATGGCGGTTAGCTACATCGCCATGGCGCTCGTCATCATCCTCCTCAACATCACCGCACTGCCGGGCGTGCTCTGGATGATCGTCTCCAACGCCTTCGGGTTCGAGGAGGCGGTCGGCGGCGGCATGGGGGCTGCCATCGCGCAAGGGCTGCGGCGCGGCCTCTTCTCCAACGAGGCGGGGCTGGGGTCGGCGCCGAACGTCGCCGCGACGGCGCAGGTACGCCACCCGATCAGCCAGGGGATCACGCAGTCCTTCTCGGTCTTCATCGACACGATCATCATCTGCTCGTGCACCGCCTTCGTCATCCTCCTGAGCCCGGTCTATTCGCCGGGCGCCGAGATCGACGGCGTCGTGCTGACGCAGCAGTCGCTGGTGAGCCATCTGGGGGACTGGTCGCAGTACTACCTGACCTTCGCCATCCTGCTCTTCGCGTTCAGTTCCATCATCTACAACTACTATCTCGGGGAGGTGGCGCTCGGGGTGATGACGAACCACCCGGCCTCGCTGCATATCCTCAGAATTGCCATCGTCGGGATCGTGTTCCTCGGCGCCACCGCGCCCGGTGCGACGGCCGTGTTCTTCTTCTCGGATCCGCTGATGGGCGTCCTCGCGCTCGTCAACCTCATCGCGATCATGATGCTGTTCCCGGTGCTCATGCGGGTCCTGAACGACTTCAGGGCGCAGCTGAAGGCCGGCGTGCTGCGGCCGGTCTTCGACCCTGCCAGGTTTCCCGACCTCGACCTCGACCATACGGCATGGCCCGATGCGCATCTGGCCGAACCGGTCGCGGACAGCTCGGCCGTGGCGCGGACCGCCCGGTAGCTGTCACCCAAACGTCCGGAAGCTGAGCCACACGCGCCAGCCACAGGTCCAGGCCGTCATCGCCGCGAAGATGCAGGCGATCACCGCGAAATGCTGCGGCAGCAGGCAGAACAGCACGAAGACGGCAATCGTCTCGCTGGCCTCGGCCAGCCCCGTGGTGAAGTAGAGCGACTTGGAGCCACGCTGCTCCGTCGCGATGCCGCGCTTTTCGGCCATCACCGCATAGGCGAGGAAGCTCGCGCCATTGGCGTAGAAGCTCATCAGGAGGATCGCCGCGGCGAGCGCATTGGCCTGCGGATCGAGCACCGCGAAGGCGAGCGGGATCGCGCCGTAGAACAGAAAGTCGAAGACGATGTCCAGATAGCCGCCGAAATCGGTCGGCCGGGTCAGCCGGGCCACCGCGCCGTCCAGCCCGTCGGCCAGGCGCGACAAGAGGATCAGCACCAGTCCGGCCATCAGCGCGCCGGATGCGATTGCCACTGCCGCGGCAAGCCCCAGCGCCAGCCCGGCGATCGTCACCGTGTTGGCGCCGATGTTCAGCCGAGTCAGGCCCGCGGCCAGCCAGTCGATCGGCGGGTCGATCTGCCGTTTCAGGACACCGTCGAGCACTCGTATTCTCCGTCCACGCTGCAATCGCGCCGTTGACCCGAACGGGGCGCGCCGCGATAAGTATACGCCGACGCGACACGTCAATCAGGTAAGGCCATGTACAGGGCGACGACGCACGGCATCACGGTCACCGTGACCCCGACCTATCTGGAAGACCAGTCGATGCCGGACGACGGACGCTGGGTCTGGGCATACACGGTCGAGATCGAGAACGGCAGCCGGCAAACGGCTTGCCTGCGATCACGATATTGGCACATCACCGATGCCAACGGCCATGTCGAGGAGGTCCGCGGTCCCGGCGTCGTCGGCGAGGAACCGGTGCTCTCGCCGGGCGACAGCTTCACCTACACCTCCGGCTGCCCGCTGGGCACGCCGTCCGGTTTCATGCACGGCCACTACCGCATGGAGCAGGAAGACGGCACGATCGTCGATGTCGAGATCCCGGCCTTCTCCCTCGACCTGCCGGCCCGCCAGCGGGTGCTGAACTGACCTTAGACGCGCCGGTCCTGCGCAGGGATCTCGACGGGCTATCGAGGTGCGGAACGGGATGGATCCGACGGTCTCGCACTGCGACGCTTTGCGCGCCAAGTCTTGGACAACGCGATTGCCGTAACTGAAGCGCGAGCGGGTGGCACGCGTCGCTACGCTTAGCGGTGGCTAGGCGCGGCAGGCGCTGGCAACGTCGTCGAGATCAGCAATGCGATCGCATCGCCGCAGCATCGAAAGCCGCACATGATCGTTGCCGACACGAACGTCATTCTGCGAGGCCTGCGTTCGAACAAGGGCGCGTCGGGTTACATCCTGAAAGCCATGCTCACCGAAGACGTGGCCTTAGCTGCAACACCTGCGGTCATGCTGGAATACGATGACGTTCTGAAACGCCCCTCGTCATTCGAGGGATTTGGGATCGGAGCGCGAGAAGTCAACACCATCCTGGATGCATTGGCTATGATGGCCCGCGAAACGTACCCGCGGTTCCGGTTCCGACCTTTCCTGGATGACCCGAAAGACGACCTGTTCATCGAATGCGCGCTTGCGGCAGGAGCACGTGTTATCGTCACTGACGACAGACACTTCATGCATCCGGACGTCGCCGCATTCGGGATAACCCCCAGAACCGCGTCAGACTTCGTTCGGGAGCTTCGCATGGGAAGGACATCGACATGAACCAGCGTGCCGTGCACCTGCCGGACGACGTCCTCGACGAAGCCCGGCAGGTTGCTCTTCAGGAGGGAACGTCCCTCGACACCTTGATTGGCGTGATCGTTTCCGATGCCTTGCGTCACCGCAAGGAACTCGAACTCATGCGACAGCGCGCGACCCGTGGAAACCCGGATGCCGCGCTTGCGGTCCTCGACAACCTGCCGAGCCTTCCGACGGAAGAGTGGGACATGCCGGATGTGCGCCCGGGTTCACCCTCGGACATGGGCCGCGGTTAGGCCGCTTTCCTTGCGGCTTTTCAGACGACATCCGGCGACGGTTCCGCCGCCGGTAGCCGCATGGGCCACGGTTCGAGCCGGCGCGCGCCGGCCGCGCCCCCGCCTCAGCCCTCGCCCGGCGTATCCTCGCCCGACACCCCCGCGCCAGCGGTGAATTCCGACGGATCGAAGCGGTAGGATTCGCCGCAGAACTCGCAGGTGACCGCGATCGCGCCGTCCTCGACGCTGTCGGTGATCTCCTCGGCCGAAAAATTCGACAGGACGTCCTTGATGCGCTCGCGGTTGCATGAGCAGTCGTCGGCGACCGGATTGGCAGGAAACACGCGCACGCCGCGTTCGTGGAACAGGCGGAACAGCAGCCGCTCGACGCCGACATCCGGATCGGCCAGTTCCGACGCCTCGATCGTGTCGACCAGCGCCCGCACCTCGACCCAGGAATCGTCCGGCTCGAACTCGGCCATGGCATCCTCGACGCCTTCCGGCGCATCGCCGCCCGGCAGGTCCGGCATGCGCATCCGGTCCGGCGATTCCGGCAGGAACTGCGCCACCAGGCCGCCGGCGCGCCAGCTTTCCACGAAGCCGCTCTCGCCCCGCTTGGCGATCCGCGCAACGGCCAGCTTGACCGCGGTGGGGATCTGCTCGGACTGGCGGAAATACGCCTCGGCGACCTCCTCCATGGACGAGCCGGCCAGTTCCACGATGCCCTGGTAGCGCTGGGTGTATTCGCCCTGGTCGACGGTCAGCGCCATGATGCCGTTGCCCAGCAGCGCCTGCGACGACGTCGCGCCGACGCTGACGGCTGCCGCCAGCTTGTCGGCGTCGAAGCGAGCATAGCCGCGCACGCTGGACGGCGTGGTGAAGTCCACGACCAAAAGGTCGACGGGCCCGTCGGTCTGGGTCTGTGCGATGAACTTGCCGTCGAATTTCAGGGACGTGCCGAGCAGCACGGTCAGGACGACCATTTCCGCCAGAAGCCGCGCCACCGGCTCGGGATAATCGTGCCGGCCGAGGATCTGGTCGAGCATCGGTCCGAGCTGCACCGCCCGGCCGCGCGCATCGAGGCCTTCGACAGCGAACGGCACGACGGCGTCGTCGCCGGCGAAGTTGAACTCGCCGAGCGCCTTCTGCGGATCAGCCACGGCGCTGCCCCGCGGACAGTTCGGTCCCCAGCGCGTCGAAGCACCAGGCCAGGATGGATTTCTGCGCGTGGAGACGGTTCTCGGCCTCGTCGAAGACCACCGATTGCGGGCCGTCCATGACCGCGTCGGTCACTTCCTCGCCGCGATGGGCAGGGAGACAATGCATGAAGAGTGCCTCGGGATTGGCGTGCGCCATCAGGCGTTCGTTGACCTGATAAGGCATGAAGACATTGTGGCCGCGCGCCTGTTCCTCGCGGCCCATGGACACCCAGGTATCGGTAACGACGCAGTCGGCGCCGGTCACCGCTTCCACCGGGTCTTGCGTAATTAGGATCGAGGCCCCCTCATTGCGAGCCCGCTCGACGAAGCGCATGTCCGGTCCCGACCCGGCCGGCGTGGCGATCTTCAGCGCGAAGTCGAACCGCGCCGAGGCCTCGACGAAGGAGGACAGCACGTTGTTGCCGTCGCCGGTCCAGGCGAAGGTCTTGCCGCGTACCGGACCGCGCTTTTCCTCGAAGGTCAGAAGATCGGTCATGATCTGGCAGGGATGGGTGTCGTCGGTCAGGCCGTTGATCACCGGGACGGTGGCGAATTCCGCCATTTCCATCAGCCGGTCGTGGGTGGTGGTGCGGATCATGATCGCGTCGACATAGCGCGACAGCACCCGGGCCGTGTCGGCGATGGTCTCCGAGCGGCCGAGCTGCATCTCGGTGCCGGACAGGAACAGGGTCTCGCCCCCGAGCTGGCGCATGCCGACGTCGAAGGAGACCCGCGTGCGCGTCGAGGGCTTGTCGAAGATCATCGCCAGCACCTTGCCGGCCAGCGGCTGCGGGCCGTCGCGGCCGAGCGCCTTGCGCCTGGCCGCGTCGTCGATGATGGCGTGCAGGTCGCGGCTCGGGACGGCGGCGATGTCGAGGAAGTGCTTCGGGCCGTTTGCCATCGTCATTGTTGCCTCACGCGCTCTTGCGCCGGTTGCCGAGCGACAATGCCGACACCGCCGTCTCGATCCGATCCATCGCCTGCCGGACCTCGTCCGCGGTGACGTTGAGCGGCGGCAGCAGGCGCACGACATTGTCGCCCGCCGGCACCGCCAGAAGTCCGTTCTCGCGCATCTGCGCGACGAGCTCGACATTCGGCACCTTGGCCTTGAGCCCGATCAGCAGCCCCTCGCCGCGCACCGCCTCGATCACGTCGGGATAGCGGTCGGACAGTGACGCCAGCGACTGCTTCATCTGCAGCGACATGTCCCGCACATGGTCCAGGAACCCCTCCTCCAGCACCACGTCGAGCACCGCGTTGCCGACGGCCATCGCCAGCGGGCTGCCGCCATAGGTCGTGCCGTGCGAGCCCGGTGTCATGCCGCTGGCCGCCGCTTCCGTCGCCAGGCACACGCCGAGCGGAAAGCCGCCGCCGATGCCCTTGGCCGAGGCGAGGATGTCGGGCGCGGCGCCCGAATGCTGGTAGGCGAAGAACTTGCCGGTGCGCCCGACGCCGGTCTGTACCTCGTCGTAGATCAACAGGATGCCCAGCGTGTCGCAGAGTTCGCGCAGGCCCGTCAGGCACATCGGCGGGACGCTGCGGATGCCGCCCTCGCCCTGGATCGGCTCGATCAGGATCGCCGCGACCTCCGGACCCGCCGCCGCTTCGCGCAGCGCGTCATGGTCGCCGAAGGGCAGCTGGTCGAAGCCGTCGACCTTCGGGCCGTAGCCCTCGAGATATTTCTTCTGGCCGCCGGCCGCGATCGTGGCCAGCGTACGCCCGTGAAACGCCCCCTCGAAGGTGAGGATGCGATAGCGCTCGGGCGCGCCGTTCACGTAATGATAGCGCCGCGCCGTCTTGATGGCGCATTCCACCGCCTCGGCACCGGAATTGGCGAAGAAGGCGCGGTCGGCGAAAGTCGCCGCCGTCAGCCGCTCGGCCATCCGCCGCTGGTCCGGGATCTCGTAGAGATTGGAGACGTGCCACAGCTTCTCGGCCTGCGCCTTCAGCGTCTCGACCAGATGCGGATGGGCATGGCCCAGGCAGTTCACTGCGATGCCGCCGCCAAAGTCCATGTAGCGTCGGCCGTCGCGCGTCTCCAGCCAGACGCCGCTGCCGCGCTCGAAGGCGAGGTCGGCGCGCGCATAGGTCTCGAAGAGCGGCGAGGAATGGTCCGTCGTGTCAGCCATGGCCTTTGACTTTGCTGGATCGTGGATGTCCGATCCGGTTGTGGTTGCGAAAACCGGTTCGCAGGGCGAACCGCTGGGGCGGGATGCTTGAAACACCAAAGCCTGCCGATGGGGCAGGCTTTCGGGTGTTTTCCGAGGTTTCGGAACCTTCGCTATACCATGGGGAGCCGACGCAGTGTCAATCGAACCGCATTTTCGCCCCGCTTGTGGTCCATACGCTCGCGTGACGTCACCGGCGGCCACAAAGGCTGGGGAAAACACTCAAACGATTCCCCTGCGTCCCGGGCGAGCCTTGTCAGCGAGTCCGCGGCTGGGCTATCTTGGCGTCAACATACTAGATTTCGTGCGGCGGACCTAGTTCCTCAATATATCTTGTGCGTTCTGGCGCGGTCAGCCGTCGCGCTCGTGGAGGGATTCCAGCCGCAGCGACCATGCCGAAAGGAGCTTGCCATGGGCTGGACTGACGAACGCGTGGAGCTGTTGAAGCAGCTCTGGACCGAAGGCCTGAGTGCCAGCCAGATCGCCGATCGCCTCGGCGGCGTCAGCCGCAATGCCGTGATCGGCAAGGTGCACCGCCTGAAACTCGAATCGCGGGCCCGCCAGCCCAATGTGGCGCAGCCGGTGGCGGTCGAACGCCCTGCCCCGCGCCGTGCCGCCGAGGTCGAGACCGTCGAGATGGTCGTGCCCGCACGCCTCGTCGCCGCCTCCGCGCAGGCCCCCGGCCGCGCCATGCCCCGCACCATGGGCGCCACCGCGCTCAAGATGGAGCCGGAGGAAGAGCTGGAGGTGGTCGCCGAGCCGCACACGCGCGAAAGCGCCGAAGTGGTGCCGATCGCCCGCAAGCTCAGCCTCGTTGAACTCAGCGAGACCACCTGCAAATGGCCGGTCGGCGACCCGATGAAGCCGGACTTCCATTTCTGCGGCAACAGCGCGCGCGATTCCTCGCCCTATTGCGCCTATCACGCCAAGCTCGCCTTCCAGCCCTTCTCGGATCGTCGCCGCTCGCGCTGACGCCTCCCTTTCGGTCGAAACGACAGACACCCCGCGAGGCCAGGCCGCGCGGGGTGTCTTCTATGCCGTGATGTCTGCCGGGTGCGGGCGGCCCGGTGTCAGGCGCCCGCACCGACCCGCGTGCGCGCCGGCGCCGCGACGGGCTTGGATGCGCTGAACTGTTCGTCGAGGGCGTAGCCGGCGCCACGCACGGTGCGGATCGGGTCCCGCTGCCGGCCGCGATTGATCGCCTTGCGCAGGCGCCCGACATGCACGTCCACGGTGCGCTCGTCGACATAGATGTCCCGGCCCCAGACGCCGTCCAGCAGCTGCTCGCGGGAGAACACCCGGCCCGGCGACTGCATGAAGAATTCCATCAGCTTGAACTCCGTCGGCCCGAGCTTGATCTCGCGGCCGCCGCGCCTCACCCGGTGCGTCTCGCGGTCGAGGTCGATGTCGCCGGCGACGAGCTGGCTGGAAATCTTCTCCGGCTTGGACCGGCGCAGCATCGCCCGAACCCGGGCGATCAGCTCCGGCGTCGAGAACGGCTTGACGACGTAGTCGTCGGCGCCGACCGAAAGCCCGCGCACCCGCTCGCTCTCCTCGCCGCGCGCCGTCAGCATGAGGATCGGCAGGCGCTCGGTCTCCTCGCGCTGGCGCAGGCGGCGGCACAGCTCGACACCCGACAGCCCCGGCAGCATCCAGTCGAGGATCAGCAGGTCCGGGACTTCTTCCTTCAGCCGGATGTCGGCCTCGTCGCCCCGGTCGATGACGTCGACGACATAGCCCTCGGCCTCGAGATTGTACCGCAGGAGGATCCCGAGGGCCTCCTCGTCCTCGACGACGACGATCCGTGCGCTCATCTCAGACCTCGCGATCCTGGGCGTTCAGCACGGGCTGCGTCATCGTCGCCGTTTTGTCGCCCTTCGGACGTTCGTCCGCGATCTGCTGGCCGGTCTCGATGTAGTAGATCGTCTCGGCGATGTTGGTGGCGTGGTCGCCGATCCGCTCGATGTTCTTGGCGCTGAACAGAAGGTGCGTGCAGGAGGTGATGTTGCGTGGATCCTCCATCATGTAGGTCAGCAGCTCACGGAAGATCGACGTGTACATGGCGTCGATCTGCTCGTCATTGTCGCGCACCGCCAGCGCCCGTTCGGAGTCGCGCTCGCCATAGGCGTCGAGCACTTCCTTCAGCTGTTCGAGCGCCAGTTCCGACATGTGCTCGATGCCGCGCACCAGCTGGACCGGCTGGGCATGGTCGTGCACCGCGATCACCCGCTTGGCGATGTTCTTGGCCAGGTCGCCGATCCGCTCCAGATCGTTGGAGATGCGGATCGCGCCGACGATCTCGCGCAGGTCTACGGACATGGGCTGGCGCTTGGCGATCGTCAGGATCGCCCGCTCGTCGAGCGTGCGCTGCGCCTCGTCCAGCAGCACGTCGTCTGCGACCACCGACTGGGCAAGGCCCCAGTCGCTGCGCATCAGCGCGGCGACGGATTGCTCGACCATCCGCTCGGCCATGCCCCCCATCTCGGAGATCCGGCGGACGATCAGCTTCAGCTCGTCCTCGTAGGACGTGACGATGTGTTCGGACATGACCATGGCCGCTTCCTCCTGTCGATCAGCCGTAGCGGCCGGTGATGTAATCCTGGGTGCGCTTGTCGTCGGGGTTGGAGAACATCTTCTCCGTCGGCCCGACTTCCACGAGATTGCCCAGATGGAACATCGCGGTGCGCTGCGAGACGCGCGCGGCCTGCTGCATCGAATGGGTGACGATGACGATGGTGTAGTTCTGCTTGAGCTCGTCGATCAGTTCCTCGACCTTGGCGGTCGCGATCGGATCGAGCGCCGAACAGGGCTCGTCCATCAGGATCACCTCGGGCGACACCGCGATGGCACGGGCAATGCACAGGCGCTGCTGCTGTCCGCCCGACAGGCCGGTGCCGGCCTCGTCCAGGCGATCCTTCACTTCCTCGTACAGGCCGGCCTTCCGAAGGCTGGTGGCGACGATGTCCTGAAGCTCCGACTTGTTGCGGGCCAGACCATGGATCCGCGGGCCGTAGGCGACATTGTCGAAGATCGATTTCGGGAAGGGATTGGGCTTCTGGAAGACCATGCCGACCCGCGCCCGCAGTTCCACCACGTCGAGGTCGGGCGAATAGATGTCACCGCCGTCGAGCGTGATCTTGCCGGTCATGCTGGCCGACGCGATGGCGTCGTTCATCCGGTTCAGGCAGCGCAGGAAGGTCGACTTGCCGCAGCCGGACGGGCCGATCAGCGCAGTCACTTCGCGTTCCAGCACCTCGAGGTCGACATCGAACAGCGCCTGCTTGGTGCCGTAGTGGACCGACACCTTCTCGGCCTGCATCTTGGTCGCACTTTTTGGCTGCACGGCAGGACCTCTGTTGAGCGACGACTGAAGGTTTTCCATCATGGTGGTGTCCCGTTGCATTCTACCAGCGCCTTTCGAAGCGACGACGCAAGATGATCGCAGTGATGTTCATGAGCGAAAGAAAGATGAGAAGCACGCAGATCGCGGCACTTGTGCGTGCGACGAAGCCGCGCTCCGGGCTGTCGAACCAGATGAAGATCTGGGTCGGGAGCGCCGTGGAGGCTTCCATGAAGCTGTCCGGCGCGGCGACGATGAAGGCGTTCATGCCAATCAGCAGCAACGGAGCCGTCTCGCCCAGCGCCTGCGCCAGGCCGATGATGACGCCGGTCATGATGCCGGGGGCCGCCAGCGGCAGGACATGGTGGCCGATCACCTGCATGTCCGACGCGCCGACGCCGCGGGCGGCCTCGCGAATGGACGGTGGCACCGCCTTGAGGGCGCTGCGCGTGGTGATGATGATCGTCGGCAGGGTCATCAGCGCCAGCACCAGGCCGCCGACCAGCGGCACCGATCGCGGCATGCCGAAGAAGCCGATGAACAGGGCCAGGCCGAGAAGGCCGAACACCACCGAGGGTACGGCGGCGAGATTGTTGACGTTGATCTCGATGAAGTCGGTGAACTTGTTCTTGCTGGCATATTCCTCGAGGTACACCGCCGCCCCGACGCCCAGCGGCACGCTGACCAGAAGACAGATGAGCAGCAGGTAGAACGAGCCGACAATGGCGCCGCGCAGGCCCGCGATCTCGGGGAAGCGGCTGTCTGCCGAGGTGAACAGGTCCCAGGCGAAGGTCGAGCGGATGCGATCCTCGGCCTGCAGCGTCTGGAACCGGGAAATCGCCTCGTCGTTCAGCGGCCGCCGGTTCTCCGGCTGGGCCGTGGTGATCACACCCTCATAGAGCTGTTCGTAGGAATCAGTGACCGGCACCCACAGCGACAGCGTCTCGCCCGGCTGCAGCGTGCCGGCTTCCAGCGTGTCGCGGATGATGTATTGCGCCCCGTTGCTCAGGATCGAGGTGACCGCGCGCTGATCCGCGCGCTCCTGGGCCTCGGGAAACAGCTTGAGGATGGATTCGTCGGCCAGCGGTCCGGGCCGGACGTTGACCCCTTCGGCAGCCTCCGGCGGCACGGTGACGTCGATCCGCACCTGCGTCTGCGTCCAGGCCGGCAGCGACGTCATGATCACCGAGCCGACCAGCACGGCCAGCATCGACAGGGCGAAGATGATCGCCGCAAGACCGTAGATCCGCAGCCGCGTCTGCTTGCGCCGACGGGTCTTCAGGCTGTTGCGGATCGCCGTCCGGACATCGTTCTCGGGCAGCGTGGCGATACCGTCCAGGGTGGTGTCAGTCATATTGTTCCCGATACTTTCTGACGATCCCGAGAGCCAGGAGGTTGAGCGCCAGGGTGGCGATGAACAGGCTGAGGCCGAGGCCGAAGGCAGCCAGCGTCTTCGGATTGTCGAAGGCGGTGTCGCCGATCAGCAGCGTGACGATCTGCACGGTGACGGTGGTGACGCCCTCGAGGGGGTTGGCAGTGAGATTGGCGGTCAGACCCGCCGCCATCACCACGATCATGGTCTCGCCGATGGCGCGGCTGGTGGCCAGCAGGATGCCGCCGACGATACCGGGGAGCGCCGCCGGCAGGATGACCTTGGTCACCGTCTCGTTGCGGTTGGCGCCCAGCCCCAGCGAGCCATCGCGCAGCGACGTGGGCACCGCGTTGATGGCGTCGTCGGCCAGCGAGGAGATGAACGGGATGAGCATGACGCCCATCACCAGCCCCGGCACGATCGCCGCGGTGGGAGACACCGGGACACCGATCGAGGCGCCGAACTCGCGGATCGCCGGAGACACGATCAGCACGGCGAAGAAGCCGTAGACCAGCGTCGGGATGCCGGCGAGCACCTCGATCAGCGGCTTGACCGCGCTGCGCACCGGCTGGGAGGCGAACTCCGCCATGTAGATCGCGGCAAACAGGCCGACCGGCGTCGCCACGGCCATGGCGATCAGCGCGATCATCAGCGTGCCGGCGAAGACGGGGATTGCACCGAATGCGCCAGACGAGGCGACCTGGTCGGGCCGGATGGCGATCTGCGTGTCCCAGCGCGTGCCGAACAGGAACTCCGTCACCGGCACCAGCGAGAAGAAGCGGAACCCCTCGAAGACCAGCGACACGAGGATCCCGACGGTCGCCAGGATCGAGACGGTCGCACAGACGATGAGAATGCCGCGAATGACCCGCTCGGTCTTCTCACGCGCCCGGAAGCGCAGCGAAATGCGGGGCAGGATCAGGAGCACGGCCAGAATGCAGACCGCCACGACCGCGACGGGCAGCAGCCAGCTGGACAGTTGCTGGGCGGCGACCAGCGTCTGGGCACCTTCGAGAATGTAGGGCTCTGGCGTGCCGAAGGTCGTTCCGCTCGCGGCCTGCTGCACCTGGCTGACCAGAAGGCTTAGCTGGGCGGGCGTGGCGGCGTCGCGGATCAGGTCCGGCAGGGCCGAGATGACGACGGAACGCAGGACCACCGGCGCCAGCATCAGCCAGCCGACGATGAGGACCAGGCTCGGGACGAGGACGCTGAGGGCGACCAGGTAGCCGTGATATTTCGGCAGGGAGTGCAGCTTGCCTTCCTCGCCCCTCGGAATGGTCTTGGCACGTCGCGCAGCGTAGCCGAAAGCCAGGAAGGCGAAGACGACGGGAATGAGAAAGACGTAGGAAAGTGGCAAGGCGCTGATCCCCTGAAGATGTCTGCCGGCCAAAATGGCCGGCAGACGGGTCGTTCTATGAAGACGTCAGCTTCAGGACGGGTTTTCCATCGCCTTGCCGGCGGTGGCGTTTTCCTGGACCTTCGCCAGTTCCTCGGCCGACAGCGGGACGAGGCCGCGCTCCTCGAGGTAGCCACCGGTGGCCAGTGCTTCGCTGCTGACGTACTCGGCAACGAAATCCTGGAGGCCCGGAATGGCTTCGCGATGGTCGTTCTTGATGTAGATGAACAGCGGGCGCGACACGCCGTACTCACCGGACGCAACCGTCTCTTCCGAAGGCACGACGCCGTCGATCGAGGCAGCCTTCAGCGTGTCCTGGTTCTCGAAGAGGAACGAGTAGCCGAAGATGCCGAGGGCATTGTCATCGGACGTCAGGCGCTGGACGATCAGGTTGTCGTTCTCGCCGGCTTCGACGAACGGGCCGTCGGTGCGCATGCGCTGGCAGACTTCTTCCTTGCGCTCTTCCTCGAGAGCCTCGATGGCCGGGAAGGCTTCGCAGCCCTCTTCCATCACCAGCTCGACCCAGGCGTCACGGGTGCCGGACGTCGGGGGCGGACCGTAGACGAGGATCGGCTGGTCGGGCAGCGAGGAATCGATCTCGCTCCAGTTCATGTAGGGGTTCGGCACGATCTCGCCGTCGACCTCGACCTCGCCGGCCAGGGCCTGGAAGAGCTGCGCCTTGGTGACCTGGACGTCGGCGCCCGAGCGGGCCATCGCGAGCGACAGGGCGTCATTGCCGAGGAGAACTTCGGTCACGTTGGTGACGCCGTTCTTCTTGCAGAGCTCCCACTCGGATTCGGTCATGGCGCGCGAAGCGCCGGTGATGTCGGGCGTCTGTGCGCCGATGCCGCCGCAGAAGATCTGCATGCCGCCGCCGGTTCCGGTCGACTCGAGAACGGGGGCGGTCATGCCCGACTCGTTCGCGAACTGCTCGACGACTGCCTGCGTGTACGGGAACACCGTCGAGGAACCGACGATCTGGATCTGGTCGCGGCTCTGGGCGCCGGCATGACCGACGAGAGAAAGGGCCGTGCCGAGCGCGAGGCCGGCGATGAGCGTGTTCTTCACGGGTGAGTCTCCTTGTGGAGTTTCATTGTCGAACCGAGCTTTTCGTTGCCACCCTGCTTGGCGGCTGCGGTTCGAGGACACCTCTAACGGCGCTGGAAGAACCCTATATGACACGCAGATTGCATCTTTATGACAGTGCAAGCGGCTGTTTATGATGAAGAATTTCCGGTGACCCCGGATTCGCCCCGTGGCAGGGGCAGGCGTGCGGTGAAGACCGAGCCCACGCCGATGGTGGACTCGACCAGGAGTCGGCCGCGATGGCGCAGCAGAATGTTGCGGCTGATCGACAGGCCGAGCCCCGTCCCGCGCTTGGCCCGAGAGCGGCCGGGATCGACCCGGTAGAAGCGTTCGGTGAGCCGCGGCACATGCTCGGCCGCGATGCCCGGCCCGAAGTCGCGCACGGCGGCGTCGACATAGGTTTCGCCGCGCTCGACCGTGCGCGTCAGCGACATCTCCACCCGCGTGCCGCTCTCGCCGTATTTGCAGGCATTCTCGACGAGGTTGGAGAATACCTGCATCAGCTCGTCCTCGTCGCCGGCGATCACCACCGGCTCCTCCGGCACGTCCAGGGCGAGTTCCAGGCCAAGCTGTTCGGCCATCGGCTCCAGCTGGGTCTCCACCTTGCGCAGGACGGCCGTCAGGTCGACCATGGTCGAGACCGGCACGTGGCGCTTCATCTCGACCCGTGACAGCGACAACAGGTCGTCGATCAGCCGCGACATGCGGGTCGCCTGTTCGCGCATGATGCCGAGAAACTTCTCGCGCGCCACTGCGTCGTCCCTGGCCGGGCCCAGCAGCGTCTCGATGAAGCCCGACAGCGAGGCCAGCGGCGTGCGCAGTTCGTGGCTGGCATTGGCGACGAAGTCGGTGCGCATGCGCTCGATGCGCAATTCGGCGGTCCGGTCGCTGAACAGGATCAGGTAGAAATGCGGCCGCTCGCCCTGATAGGGCGGGATCGGCAGGATCTCGACCTGCCAGACCCGCTCAACGGGACGGCGCTCCTCGATCGTCACCCGGCCGGGCTGGGCGTCGCGCAGCACCGTCTCGACGGCCGCCAGCAACTCGGGCGAGCGGAATCGCAGCGACAGCGCGTCGCCGAGCGCCATGTTGCCGAAGCCGATCAGCGAGGCGGGGTTGCGGTAGCGCAGCAGCATCTGGCGGTCGATGATGAAGGCCGGCTGCTGCAGCGCCTCGGCGACGGACTTCACCCCCCGCCCCGGCCAGACCAGCTCCGGGCGGTCGGCGGCAGAGGCGCCCCGCCCCCGCCGGTCGGCCCGCGGCGGCAGGTAGAACACCGCCATGGCGAGAAGAAACACCGCGAGGCAGCCGAGCGCCGCTTCGGGCACGGCCAGCGCCAGCGTCCCCAGGCCGATGGCCAGGACGAACGCCACCGGCCGCGCGCGCACGGTGCGGGCCCGCGCCACCACGGGTTCCTCCTCCGATCCCTCCGGGACGGTCATGAAGGCACCTGTGCGGCGGCGGCGAATCGGCGGCTGGAGCGGAACGACATCCGCACCTCGTAGCGCCGGTTTGTCGCCGTCACATGACGGTTGACGATGTCTGGTGCTCTCGCCGGCCGGGGAGCTCCGGCGCTAGTCGATCTGCTGGACACGAAAGCCGTAGACATTCAGATCGTTGGGGCCGGCGCCGATCTGCGGATCGATCGCCAGCCGGGCAGCGCCCGTGGCCGCCGCCGGCACCTCCATGTCGAAGACGAAGGTCTGCTCCGCCGCATCCACCTGGAAGCGCTGGCGCCCGCACACCGTCTCGCCGCCGAACAGGCAGCTCACGCTGAATTCGCGGGGCGCTTCGTCGGGCGAGCCCACGGTGAGTTCGGCCCGGGTCAGGCGGCCGGCGATCTCGTCGACGATTCCGGCGCCGATGACCAGGCCGATCTCCGACCCGTCGCCCTCGGCCGGCGTAGCGATCTGCACCGCCATGCGCCCCCCGGTGCCGGCGACCGCGCTGGCGCTGGCGCCGCTCTGGGCGGCTATCTTCTCCAGTTCGGTCCCGGCGAAGACGTCGATCCACTGGTCCGCCGAGGGCCGGCCGCCGAGCGCTGGATCGGCATTCGCCGCGTCGATCGTCTCGGCGATGGTCGGGCCCTCGGCCTCGGTCGCCTCGCGTTGGGGCGTGCCGGGCAAGAGCGGCAGCACGATCCAGATCGCCGCCGTGACCAGCAGCAGCAGGAGGACGACGATGACCGCCCCCACCGCCTTGTTGCTGCGTTGGCTCCAGGGAAGCTTGCGCTTCGGCTTGTAGTCGGGCGACCAGCGGTCGCGCGCAGGCCGTGCCCCGGCGGCCGGCGCCGACGGGACGGCCGCGTCCGGCGTGCCTGGTGCGGCAGCCATGCCCGCCGCCGTGTCGTCGGTCTCGCGATCGTCCCCGGCCGGTGGCGTCCCGTCCTCCGGCTGCGGCTCAGGCTCGGCCGGTTCCTGCGGAGCGCCGCCCGGCTCGGCGTCAGCCGACACCGGGACATCCGCCCCATCCGGGTCCGCATCGTCCGCATGGTCGAACGGCGCCGGATATTCGGCCTCGATCGCCTCGATCGCGGCGATCAGCTGCTCGCGCTTGCGGTCGGTTTCCGCCTCGTTGCCGGGCTGCGCCGTCTGCACGCGCAGGATGGCGCGCTCGGCCGCCTCGTAGACCACGAGGCGAAAGTCCGGATCGGCGGCATTGCCCTTCTGCAGCGCGCGCCTGACGCTTTGTTCGATCGCGCTGGCCAAGGACGGTCACTCCATTTGCAAAGAGCCCCTCGACGACATGCGCACGATGGGAAGGAATGGGACGACACTAGTCGGCGCCCATGCGGCGTTCAATCCCGTGCCGGGCTGGCAATCCCGGGCCGGGGCTGGAACTTAACCACCGCCGTCTGGACCCAGCCTGACGCCGTGCCCCCGCCCCTGCGTTCTGCTATGGAGTGCCGGTTGCCGCGTCGCTCGCGGCTCTGATGTCAAAGGAGAAGCGCCATGGCACTCGAAGGCAAGGTCGCGATCGTCACCGGCGGCGCCAAGGGAATCGGTCAGGCCATCGCCCGAAGGTTCCTGCGGGACGGGGTCCGGGTGATCATTGCCGATGTCGACGAGAAGGCCGGCCTCGCGACCGCCGCCGAGCTGAAGGAACTGGGCGAGATCCGCTCGGTCGTCTGCAACGTCGCCGACCGGCTGCATGTCCACAATCTGGTCGCCTCCGCCCTCGACGATTTCGGCGACATCGACATTCTCGTCAACAATGCCGGCATCGTCCACAAGGCGGACTTCCTCGATCTGGAGGAGGAAGCCTTCGACAAGGTGCTGAACGTCAATCTGAAGGGCGCCTTCCTGTGCGGCCAGGCGGTCGCCCGCCATCTGGTGCAGAAGGTCAAGGACGGCGGCGCGCCGGGGTCGATCGTCAACATGTCGTCGGTGAACGCCGTCTTCGCCCTGCCCGACCAGGTCGGCTATTCGGTCTCCAAGGGTGGCATGAACCAGCTCACCAAGGTGATGGCCCAGTCGCTTGCCCCCTACGGAATCCGCGTCAACGCCATCGGGCCGGGCTCGATCATGACCGACATGCTGCGCTCGGTCGTCGCCGACAAGGACGCCTCGCGGCGCATCCTGTCGCGCACGCCGCTGGGCCGTATCGGCGAGCCGGCGGAGATCGCGGCGCTGGCCGCGTTCCTGGCCTCCGAAGAGGCCAGCTACGTCACCGGCCAGACGCTCTACGCCGATGGCGGCCGCCTCGGCCTCAACTACACGGTCGCGCAGCCCGGCGACGACTGACCGCCCGGAGCGGCCCGGCTCTGTTCGGTCCGCTGCGCCGACGAACCCCGCAAACGAAAGCGGCGCCGGATCGCTCCGACGCCGCCTGATCCGTAAGCCGTCTCCGGCCCGCGAACGCGTTCACTTCTGGTTGTTGTCGTCGTCCTCGTCGGACTGGGTGTTCTGCATCGAGGACAGCTTGGCGAACACTGCCGCGGCGTCGAGTTCGCCTTCCTCGCGCTCTTCGCGCGGTCGGCCCCAGTTCTGGGTCTGGGACGCCGACAGCAGGCGCTCCTCCTCGGCGATCTCTTCGGGACGGATGATGCCGCGCGACGCCTTCTCGACTTCCAGGTCGAGATTGATCTGGGTGCACAGGCCCAGCGTCACCGGGTCCATCGGCTGCAGATTGGCCGAGTTCCAGTGGCTGCGGTCGCGGATCTGCTGGATCGTGTTCTTGGTCGTGCCGACCAGGTTCGAGATCTGCGAATCCTTCAGCTCCGGATGGTTGCGCACCAGCCAGAGGATCGCGTTCGGGCGATCCTGGCGCTTGGACACCGGCGTGTAGCGCGGCGCCTTGCGCTTGGCCTCGGGCACCCGCACCTTCGGCGCGGCCAGCTTGAGCTTGCGGTTCGGGTCCTTCTCCGCCGCCTCGATTTCCTCGCGCGACAGCTGGCCGGTCATGATCGGGTCGAGACCCTTGATCCCCTGCGCCGATTCGCCGTCGGCGATCGCCTTCACCTCGAGATGGTGCAGCGTGCAGAAATCCGCGATCTGTTCGAAGGACAGGGACGTGTTGTCGACCAGCCAGACGGCGGTCGCCTTTGGCATCAATAATTGCTGTGCCACGATACAATCCTCCTAAGTGCCTGCCCCGGAAGGGCCGACCGTGGATACTCACCACATGTACGGGAATTCCGGCGCCTTATAGGCCGTTAGCCATATCGGTGCAAGGAAATCGCCCGACTTCCCGTGCGGCGGCCCGAAGCGGGGCCACCGCGCGGTCGTTCGGACCGCGCCGGGCGGTGCCCGCCGCCGGCCTCACCCTTCCAGATGCCGCGTCGTCAGGATGATCTTGCCGATGTGGTCCTCGTCCATGTGGCGGTGCGCGTCCGCCGCCCGCTCCAGCGGATACACCGTGTCGATCAGCGGTTTCACTGTGCCCGCCGCCAGCAGCGGCACCACCTGTTCGCTCAGTTCCAAGGCGATCACCGCCTTGAAGGCCACCGGCCGGTTGCGCAGGGTCGAGCCGGTGAAGGTCAGCCGCTTGCGCATCAGCGGCGTCAGGTCGATCTGCGTCTTCGGCCCCTTCAGGAAGGCGATCTGCACGATGCGCCCGTCCTCGGCGGCCAGCTGCAGGTTGCGCGGCGTATATTCGCCGCCGACCATGTCGAGGATCACGTCGATCCCCTTGCCGCCGGTCGCCTGCCCCAGCACCTCGACGAAATCCTGCGTGCGGTAGTTGATGCAGGCCTCGGCGCCCAGCTGTTCGGCCGCTCGGCACTTGTCGTCGCTCCCCGCCGTCGCGAACACCCGCGCGCCGAAATGCCTGGCAAGCTGGATGGCCGTCGTGCCGATGCCCGACGTGCCGCCATGGACGAGGAAACTTTCCCCCGCCGCCAGGCCGCCCCGTTGGAAGACATTGTGCCAGACGGTGAAGAACGTCTCCGGCACGCCCGCCGCCTCCACCATGGACAGCGACTGCGGCACGGGGATCGCGTTGCTCTCCGCCACGCAGGCATATTCGGCGTAGCCACCGCCCGGTACCAGCGCCATCACCCGGTCGCCGCCGGCGAAGCGTTGCGCCCCCTCGCCCAGCCCCACGACGGTTCCGGCGATTTCGAGGCCCGGCCAGTCCGGCGCGTCGGCCGGTGCCGGATACATCCCCTGTCGCTGCATCACGTCCGGACGGTTCACGCCGGCCGCGGCCACGGCGACCAGCACCTCTCCGGCCGCCGGCTTCGGCACCGGCTTCGTGCCGGGCTTCAGGACCTCGGGACCGCCGAAACCGTCGAGCAGGCCGGCCTGCATGTTCTCAGGGATTGCCATTGTCTGCGCACTCTTCCTTGTTGCCGTCGTCACGAACGTAGAGAGATTCCTACGATTGCGACCTCCCGTTAAGGCTTGGGTAAGCTTTCCGGGGTTTAACTGAAGTCAGTCCAGATTGAAGGAATGCCCGATTGATGGATAGACGGAGCGGCCTCCGCCCCGTTTGACGCCTCCCTGTTGAAACTCCTGAAGGGCCGCTCATCGCGGCCCCTTTTTTTGCCCGGCGTCCCTTTCGTCTGCGGCCGGCTCCCATTGTTGCAGCCCATCGCCTTTTTCGTCCGGCCGAGGGAACCCTCCCGGCCCCGGCGCGATTGCTTAACGGCAATTAACCTTGTCCGCCGCCCTCGCTTGCAAAGGCCGGGCATCGGACGCACCCTGTTCTCCTTCGCCGGCCGCGCCAGTTCGCGGTCCGGTCGATTCTGGTAGCAGGACATGGTGTTCGCGATGGGGAGTGAATCTGGGCCGATGACGATGCAAGCAAACGGTACCCCGGACGACGACCGCACCATCCGGCTCGCCGAGCATCTGGCCTTCTCGCGCTCCTTCCAGCCGCTGTTCAACCAGGGCATGGCGCTGGTCGACGAGACCGCGATCTATCTCGACGGCGCCGGCCGGACCGAGGCGAAGACACTCTCCAAGGGCGGCACGACGCTGTATGCCGCCGAATCGATGCGCCTCACCACCCGGCTGATGCAGGTCGCCTCCTGGCTCCTGCTCCAGCGCGCTGCCAATCAGGGCGACATGTCGCGCGCCCAGGTCGAGGCCGAGAAGGTCAAGGTCCGCCTCGAAGGCCTCGGCAGCGCCAAGGATTCGCCGAATTACGGCGAACTGCCCGAAGCCTTCCGCGACCTCGTCGACCGGGCCCTCAAGCTGGAACGCCGCATCGCCATGCTCGACCGCGAGATCTACGGCGACAGTGCCGGCGAGCCGGAAGCTGCCGCGCGCAATCCCGTCGGCGAACAGATCGATCTGCTGAAGACCGCCTTCCACGGCTGACCGCCGTACCCGTTTCACGCGAGGCACCCAGCGCGCCGGCCTTCCCGGCGTCGGCGACGGTGTGTTCGCTGCGACGCGGAAACCCTGCATCCCTCTCCGCGTTCGCCTCCCCACAGATGATGCGAACCAGGAGATGATGCGATGCGCATGATCCAGCTCAAAAAACCCGGCGGCCTCGACCAGTTGCAACTCGTCGAGCGCGACGGGCCGGGCGCCCCCGGCCCCGGCGAAATCCGCGTGCGGATCCGCGCCAGCTCCCTCAATTACCACGATTACGGCGTCGTCAGCGGCCGCATGCCCACCGAGGACGGCCGCATTCCCATGTCCGACGGCGCCGGCACCGTCGAGGCCGTCGGCGAGGGCGTCACGGAGTTCCGGCCGGGCGACAATGTCGTCTCCGGCTTCTTCC
The DNA here is from genome assembly GCF_036549475.1 of Aurantimonas sp. A2-1-M11. NCBI lineage: Bacteria > Pseudomonadati > Pseudomonadota > Alphaproteobacteria > Hyphomicrobiales > Aurantimonadaceae > Aurantimonas > Aurantimonas sp. A2-1-M11. The sequence continues at coordinate 67,324 of NZ_JAZHLI010000011.1, forward strand.
CGTTGTGGCTCGATGGCGAACCGCCGGTCGCCGACTTCAAGACCACGCCGGGCGACGGCGTCGACGGCTATGCGCGCGAGGAAATCGTGCGCCCCGCCACCTGGTTCACCCACGCACCTAAGGGATACAACCACGCCGAAGCCGCGACGCTGACCACCGCCGGCCTCACCGCCTGGCGCGCCCTCGTCGTCGATGGCGGCATCAAGGCCGGCGACACGGTTCTGGTGCTGGGCACGGGCGGCGTGTCGATCTTCGCCCTGCAGTTCGCCCGGCTGATGGGCGCGCGGGTCATCGCCACCTCCTCCTCGGACGAGAAGCTCGAGCGCCTGCGCGACATGGGCGCCGACCACACGATCAACTACAAGCGCGACCAGGAATGGGGAAAGACCGTCCTCGAAAAGACCGGTGGCCGCGGCGTCGATCATGTCATCGAGGTCGGCGGTCCGGGCACATTGCCGCAGTCGATCACCGCCTGCCGCATCGGCGGCCACCTCGCGCTGATCGGCGTTCTCACCGGGCGCTCCGGCGAGGTGCCGACCGCCGCCATGATGGCGAAACACCAGCGTCTGCAGGGTCTCATCGTCGGCAGCCGCCGGCACCAGATGGACATGGTCCGGGCCATCGACGCCATCGGGCTGAAGCCGGTGATCGACCGCAGCTTCGCCCTCGAGGACATCGCCGACGCCTTCCGCCACGAGGAATCGGGCGCCCATTTCGGCAAGATCTGCCTCGAATTCTAGGGCACTGATCGTCCGGCAGACCGCACGAAACCCGCCTGGACGGACGACATCTAAGTATCACGCCTGAGCGTATCGGGAGCGGCGCAGTCTTTCTGCACCGCTCCCCACTAAGACTATAGTCGCACGGCAATCTCTTTCGGCAATCGCCGTGCCTGCGCACCACCGGACCGGCACGATCCGGTTCCGACCCCGGCGCTTCTTCCCGGCCAGAAGCGACCGACAGCACGCTCGGGGTGTGGGCAGCCAGGGCTTCCAAAGCCCCGGAAACCCGCGGCTGCGGCCTTTTCCGCATACCGAACCGCAACGCGCCGTTCCGCCCGCGAAGCCGCCTTGCCGCGACCCGGCCGCACGCGCTTTTGCGTTCGTACGCGCCGACCGCTTCCACCATTGATTGACGTGCCGTTCTGAATCGGCAATCTTGCACCCGCTGGGAGGCAACAGTTCAGTTCGTGTGAATTCATAAGGGAGGAATAGCTTATGCTGCGCCGCAATAACAACGTTGAGAGCCTGTCCAAGTCGAATGAAGGCGTTTCTCGCCGCAAGTTCCTGAGAGGCGGCGTCGTTGCTGCGGGAGCGGCTGCCGGCACTCTCGCCGCGCCGGCCGTGCTGGCCCAGTCGCCGGTCGTCGTGAAGATGCAGACGTCCTGGCCCGCCTCGGACATCTGGATGGATTTCGCCCGCCAGTATGTCGAGCGCGTCGAGACCATGTCCGGCGGACGCATCAAGATCGATCTCCTGCCGGCCGGCGCCGTCGTCGCCGCCTTCCAGGTGATGGATGCGGTCAATGACGGCGTCATCGACGCCGCCCATTCGGTCTCCGCCTACTGGTACGGCAAGAACAAGGCCGCCTCGCTGTTCGGCACCGGCCCGGTCTTCGGCGGCAATCCGACGACGATGCTGTCGTGGTTCTACCAGGGCGGCGGCAACGAGCTCTACAAGGAGCTGACCCAGGACGTCATGGGCCTCAACGTAATCGGCATGCTCGGATTTCCGATGCCGGCCCAGCCCTTCGGCTGGTTCAAGAACGAGGTGAACACCGTCGCCGACATCGACGGCTTCAAGTACCGCACGGTGGGCCTGGCAGCCGACCTGATGCAGTCCATGGGCATGAGCGTCGCCCAGCTCCCCGGCGGCGAAATCGTCCCGGCCATGGAGCGCGGCGTCATCGACGCCTTCGAGTTCAATAACCCCTCCTCGGACCGTCGCTTCGGTGCGCAGGACGTGGCCAAGAACTACTATCTCGGCTCGTACCACCAGGCGTCCGAGGCCTTCGAGTTCCTGTTCAACAAGGACTTCATGGACGACCTCGACGACGATCTGCGGGCCATCATGGAATACAGCGTCGAGGCGGCCTCCACGGCCAACACCGCGCTGGCGCTGAACGAATATTCCAAGGACCTGCAGCAGCTGCAGGATGTCGATGGCGTCACCGTGCACCAGACGCCGCCGGAAATCCTGGAAGCCCAGCTGGAGGCCTGGAAGCAGCTGATCGTCGGGCTGGAGGAGGACACCTTCTTCAAGAAGATCCTCGACAGCCAGCGCGAATGGGTCGAGCGGGTCTCGTATTACGAGCTCCTCAACTCGCCGGACTATCGCATGGCCTACAACTTCTTCTTCCCGGGCAAGCTGCCCAGCTGACGCTGGCGGCGCAGTAGAACGCGATGTCCGGCGGCTGACGCCGCCGGACGTTTCCGCATGAGGATCGGGAGTCCATGATCGCATTCATCCGCTTTGCCGACGCCCTGTCGGCAGCCTTCGGCAAGGCCTTCGCCTGGCTGATTCTGCTCATGACGTTCGGGACCAGCTACGAAGTCTTCGTGCGCTACGTCTTGGGCGCCCCCACCGCCTGGGCTCTCGACGTCTCCTTCATCATGTACGGCACGCTCTTCATGATGGGCGGCGCCTACACGCTCTCGCGCGGCGGCCATGTGCGGGGCGATTTCCTGTACCGGATGTGGAAACCCCGCACCCAGGCCACGGTCGACCTCGTCCTCTACATCTTCTTCTTCTTTCCCGGCGTCACGGCCCTGATCCTGGCCGGCTGGAAATACGCGGCCCGCTCCTGGCAATACGGCGAGGTCAGCGTCAACAGCCCCGCCGGCATCCCGATCTACCAGTTCAAGACCGTCATCGTCGCCGCCGGCATCCTCCTGTTCATCCAGGGCATCGCCGAGATGTTCCGCTGCATCCAGTGCATCCGTGGCGGTGAGTGGATCCGGCCCGAGGAAGACGTGCAGGAAACCGAGGACACGATCCTCAACAAGGCGACCGCGGCCGAGAGAGATGCCCATCCATGAGTGACCCGCAAATCGCCCTGTTCATGCTGGGGCTGTTCATCTTCCTCGTCTTTCTCGGCTTTCCGATCGCCTTCACCCTCATGGCGATGGGCATCGGCTTCGGCTACTACGCCTATTTCGATTCCGCCCGCATGTGGCGCAGCTACAACCGGCTCGACGAGCTGGCCTCGAGCTGGGATAGCTTCACCCTCTGGATAGACGGCTTCTTCAGCAACACCGTCTTCGACCTCTTCATCAACCAGACCTATACGGTGATGGCGAACGAGGTGCTGACAGCCGTGCCGCTGTTCCTGTTCATGGGCTACATCGTCGAGCGCGCCAACATCGTCGACCGCCTGTTCACCACCCTCAACATCGCCTCCAAGAACATGCCGGGCTCGATGGGCGTGGCGGCGCTGATCACCTGCGCCCTCTTCGCCACCGCGACCGGCATCGTCGGCGCCGTGGTCACGCTGATGGGCCTGCTCGCCCTGCCGGCGATGCTCAACGCGCGCTACGACAAGTCCTTCGCCTCGGGCATCATCTGCGCCGGCGGTACCCTCGGCATCCTGATCCCGCCCTCGATCATGCTGATCGTCTACGCGGCGGCCTCCGGCGTCTCCATCGTGCGCCTCTATGCCGGCGCGCTGCTGCCGGGCCTGATCCTGGTCGGCCTCTACCTCCTCTACATCGTCGGCCGCTCGATCCTGCAGCCCAGCGCCGCCCCGCGCCCGACGAAGGACGAAGTGCCGGACGTGCCGTTCGTGCGGCTGACCTTCATGATCCTGACGTCGTTCCTGCCGCTGGCCTTCCTGATCCTGGCCGTGCTCGGCTCGATCCTGTTCGGCCTCGCCACGCCCACCGAGGCGGCCGCCATCGGCGCCCTCGGCGGCATCCTCCTGGCGGTCGGCTACCGGGCCCTGACCTTCCAGCGGCTGCGCGAATCCGTCTATCTGACGGTCCGCACGACCGCGATGGTCTGCTGGCTCTTCGTCGGCTCCTACATCTTCTCGTCGGTCTTCTCCTATCTCGGCGGCGAGCAGGTGATCTCCGAGTTCGTCCGCGGCCTCGATCTGACGCCGCTGCAGTTCCTGCTGCTTGCCCAGCTCATCATCTTCCTGCTCGGCTGGCCGCTGGAATGGTCCGAGATCATCATCATCTTCGTGCCGATCTTCCTGCCGCTCCTGGAAATGTTCGGCATCGATCCGCTGTTCTTCGGCATCCTCGTCGCCCTGAACCTGCAGACCTCGTTCCTGACGCCGCCCATGGCCATGTCGGCCTATTATCTGAAGGGCATCGCACCGCCCGACGTGAAGCTGACGGACATCTTCAAGGGCGTTTTGCCGTTCCTCCTGATGGTGTTCCTGGCGATGGCCGTCGTCTACAACATCCCGGAAGCGGTCTATTACCTGCCCGGCGTCTTCTATGGCCGCTAAGGGTTCGCTGATCGACCTGCCGCCGCTCGACCTGCGCGAGCGGGTGGCAGGAGGCGCGGCACGCGCGGCGGAGGTCGCCCAGGCGATGGTCGCGCGGGTCGAGGGCGATGCGGCGGCCGCCGCGGCCTTCGCATGGTTCGACGCGGGCTACGTCCTGCGCCAGGGCCCCCATCTCGACACCTTGCGCGGGCGCCTGCGCTCCATCGGTCCGTTGCACGGCCTGCCGGTCGCCATCGACGACATGATCGATGTCGCGCGCGTGCCCACCGAGGCCGGCTTTGCGCCCTTTGCCGGGCGCACGCCGGAGGAGGATTCGGCCATTGCCGAGCGGCTGCGTTCGGCCGGCGCCCTCTTCGCCGGCAAGACCGCGATCCGCGAGCTCGGCATCGGCGCCTATGGCGCAGCGTCGGACGACGGTGAGGCCGAGACGCCGGACACCGGCATCGACGGCTGCGCGAGCGGCGTGGCGCGGGGCGTCGTTCCGCTGGCGGTCGGCATGGCCGGCGACGGCGCGCTGATCCGCTCGGCCGCCGCCAGCGGCGTCACCGGCTACACGCCGACCTTCGGCTCCATACCGCGCCGCGGCGTCCGCGATCTGGCGCCCAGCCTCGATGCGCCGGGCGTCTGCGCCCGCGGCATTTCCGGCGTCGCGCTCCTCGCCCAGACCCTCTTCGGCAACGATCTGGCCGATTCGACCACCATGCCGGCACCGCATCCGCAGCTGCTCGATCAGGCGGGCATGAAGCCGCCCGTCGTTCCGACGCTCGCCATCGTCCGCACGCCCTGGTGGGACCGGGCCGACCCGCTGACCCAGGAAGGCATCGGCGAGGTCGCGACCGAACTCGGCGAGCGCTGCTTCGACGCCGACCTGCCGGACATTTTCGCCGAGAGCATCATCCACGCCGAGCGGGTGCGGCTGGCCGAAACCGCCAAGAACCTCCTCGGCACGCGGCAACGCTACCCGGATTCCCTGTCCCCGGGGCTCGCAGCCCAGCTGGAGACGGGCGACGCCATCCTGGCCCGCGACTATCTGGCTGCCCTCGACTGGCGCTCGGTGCTATATGCGGGGCTGGAGGCGGTCCTGTCGCGCTGCGACGCCATCCTCACCCCCGCCGCCATCGGCCCGGCCCGCCCGGGCATGGCCACGGACGGAGAGAACGTGTTCAACTGTCTGTGGACGTTTCTCGGAGTGCCCTGCGTGACGCTGCCGCTGCTGGAGACGCCGAACGGCCATCCCATGGGCATCCAGCTCGTCGGCCGGCGCGGCGAGGACGGGCGCCTGCTGCGCACCGCGCACTGGCTCGAATCGCAACTGACCAACGGGAGTTCATAGCGTGACACTCGAACGAACGCTGTCGATCGTGGGCTATGCCGTCCTGCTGGCCTTCCTGCTGATCCTGATGATCCATGTGCCCTTGCCGGATCTTGGCATCGTCATTCTGGCGACGGTGCTCCTGGCCGGCTACGACCTGTTCTTCCACAAGGCGCCTCCGGGGTCCTGACGCCCCGACGGCGGCTGCGACGGGCGTCGCAGCCGCACCAGGTTTCCGCCCGACTTCCCGAGTGCAGACAACAAAAAGCCCGACACGACGGCCGGGCTTTTCAATTGAGGACAGGCGTCGGCAATTACATGCCGAGGCCTTCGTACCGCTTCTTGAAGCGCGAGACGCGACCACCGCGGTCCAGCAGCTGCTGGTTGCCGCCGGTCCAGGCCGGATGGCTGGTCGGGTCGATGTCGAGATTCATCTTGTCACCTTCCGAACCCCAGGTGGAGCGGGTCTGGTACTCGGTGCCGTTGGTCATCACGATGGTGATCGTGTGGTAGTCGGGATGGATTTTGTCTTTCATCGCCTTCGATCCTTGGGTCTGGCCGGATCTCCGCCAAATCGACACAGCTGCGGACAGGGCCGCCTGCAGGTCTCGATGTCGCGGAGTTGGAAAGCGCGATCGCTTTCAAATTCGAGGACGAGCCTATACATGAGGGCACCTGCCGGCACAAGTGCCGGGGGGCCTACCCGCCGCCGCGGTCCCGCGGCGGTCCATGAATGACAGAATGACTGGAGGCGGGCTTGCGCCACATGACAGCCGGCGAGCGCGAAGCCGAACGCAAGCGCCGCGACCTCAAGCCCCTCGCCCGCCTGGTTCCCTATCTCAAGCGCTACAAGGGCAAGGTTGCCGGCGCGATTGTCTTCCTCTCGCTGGCAGCCCTCACCACGCTGTCGCTGCCGCTGGCCGTGCGCCGGCTGATCGACAAGGGCTTCGACGCCCCCAGCACCGCCTTCATCGACACCTATTTCGCCATGCTGGTGGTGCTGGCCGCGATTCTCGCCGTCGCCAGCGCCGGCCGCTACTATTTCGTCATCACCCTCGGCGAGCGCGTCGTCGCCGATCTGCGCAAGGACGTCTTCTCGCGGGTCACCCGCCTGTCGCCCGGCTTCTACGACAAGGCGCTCACCGGCGAGATCGTCTCGCGGCTGACCGCCGACACCACCCAGATCAAGTCGGTGGTCGGCGCCACGGCCTCGCTGGCGCTTCGCAACGCCATCCTGTTCATCGGCGCCGTCACGATGATGGTCATCACCAGTCCGGGCCTGTCGCTGATCGTCATCGCGGCGATCCCGGTGATCATCGTGCCGCTGGTCGCCTTCGGCCGCTCCGTGCGCCGCCGCTCGCGCTACGCCCAGGACACCCTGGCCGACGCCACCGCCTATGCCAGCGAGGCCATCGGCGCCGTGCGCACCGTCCAGGCCTTCACCAGCGAGACCGTGACGAGCAACCGCTTCGCCGACGCCGTCGACCGCGCCTTCGGCGCCGCCCGCGCCTCGGTCAGCGCCCGCGCCTTCCTGACCGCCTTCGCCATCTTCCTGATCTTTGGCTCGATCATCGCCGTCCTATGGATCGGCGCCCAGCAGGTCACCGAGGGCACCATGAGCGGCGGCACGCTCGGCCAGTTCCTTCTCTACGCCGTCTTCGCCGCGGGCGCTGTCGGCCAGCTCTCGGAAGTCTGGGGCGAGATCGCCCAGGCGGCCGGCGCCGCCGAGCGCCTGTCGGAGTTGCTCGGCGAGGAACCGGCGATCCGCTCGCCCGAAACTCCGGTCGCCCTGCCCCGTCCGGCCCTTGGCGAGGTCGTCTTCGACCGTGTCAGCTTCGCCTATCCCACCCGGCCGGACGTCTCCACGGTCCACGAACTGTCCTTCCGGGTGAAGAGCGGCGAGACCGTCGCCATCGTCGGCCCGTCCGGCGCCGGCAAGTCGACGATCTTCTCGCTGATCGAGCGCTTCTACGATGCCGATGCCGGGCGCGTCCTCGTCGACGGGGTCGACGTGCGCGCGGCCGATCTCGACGACCTGCGCGGCCGCATCGCGCTGGTGCCCCAGGATGTCACCATCTTCGCCGCGACGGCGGCCGAGAACATCGGCTTCGGCGATCCCCATGCCTCGCGGGCACAGGTCGTCTCGGCGGCCCGCTCGGCCCTGGCCGAAGGCTTCATCGAAGCCATGCAGGACGGCTACGACACGGTCATCGGCGAGCGCGGCATCACCCTGTCGGGCGGCCAGCGCCAGCGCGTGGCGATTGCCCGGGCGATCCTGCGCGACGCCCCGATCCTGCTCCTCGACGAGGCCACCTCGGCGCTCGACGCCGAGAGCGAGATCCTCGTCCAGCGCGCGCTGGAAAAGCTGATGGAGGGGCGCACGACGCTCGTCATCGCCCATCGCCTCGCCACGGTGCTGAAGGCCGACCGCATCCTCGTCCTCGATGGCGGCCGCATCGTCGAGGAAGGCACCCACGCCTCGCTGATCGCCAGAGACGGCATCTATGCGCGTCTCGCCCGCCTGCAGTTCGAGGCCGGCCGCACCGACACCCTGCTCGGCGCCGCCGAATAGCCGGCGGCGTCCCGCCGCCCGCCTATTGCACGTCGGGCATGGTCGCGGTCACCGTGATCGCCGCATACCAGGCGGCCAGATCGGCGATGTCTGCATCGTCGAGGCCCTGCGCGATGATCGACATCTGCGGGTGCTGGCGTGCACCGGAGCGGTACGCCTTCAGCTGCGCGGCCAGATAGAAGGCGCTGTCGCCGGCGATGTTGGGGGCGTCGGGCGCGGTCGCCACGCCGTCGAGCCCGTGGCAGGTGGCGCACACGGCCGCCTTGGCCTTGCCGGCCGCCAGGTCGGCGGCCATGGCGGTGTGCGGTGCGAGAACCATCAGCGCCGCGGCGAGGCCGCGCGGCAGGATCAAAGTCATCGGTTTCATCCGTCTCGAGAAACAGCGGGCCGCGCCGGTCGTCCGGCGCGGCCCTGTCCATGGCGCGGGGCCTATTTGGTATAGGCGATCCGGTAGAGTGCGCCGGCCAGATCGTCCGACACCAGCAGCGAGCCGTCCTTCAGCGTCGCCACGTCCACCGGCCGGCCGATATATTCGCCGCTGTCCGACAGCCAGCCCGAGGCGAAGACCTCCGTGTCCTTGGCCGTGCCGTCCTCGTTGAGCGAGGTGAACATCACCCGCGCGCCGATCGGGTCGGTCCGGTTCCAGGAGCCGTGCTGGGCCGAGAAGATGCCGCCGCGATATTTCCGCGGGAAGCTGTCACCCTCGTAGAAGGTCATGCCGAGATCGGCGGCATGGGCGTCCATCTCGACCTGCGGCATCACCACGTCGGCGGGAATCTCGGCGCTCTTGTACTCGTTGGTCCGCACCGTGCCGCCGCCATACCAGGGGAAGCCGAAATTCTGGCCCGGCCCGGTCGCCCGGTTCAGCTCGCCCGGCGGAATGTCGTCCCCCATGCCGTCGACCTGGTTGTCGGTGAACCACAATTCGCCATTGGCCGGGTTGAAGTCCATGCCCACCGAGTTGCGCACGCCGGTGGCGTAGACCTCGCGGCCGCTGCCGTCCCGCTCCATCCGCACGATGCCGCCGATGCCCTCGCGATTGTAGAGGTCGAGCTTGTCCTCGGGCGGCACGTTGTAGGGTTGGCCCAGCGAGATGTAGAGCTTGTTGTCCGGTCCGATCCGGCAGACCCGGGCGGTGTGGTTGAAGGATTCCTCCGATTCGGGGATCAGCTCGCCCTGGTCGACCACGACCCCGACGGCCACGTCCGGGCTCTCGTAGAAGAACTCGGCGGCCGGCAGCACCAGCACCCGGTTCTGCTCGGCGATGAACAGGAAGCCGTCATCGGAGAAGCAGACGCCGTTGGGGATGGTGAAGTCGATCGACGGCGCGAACTGCTTCACCTCGTCGGCGACGCGGTTGCGGTCCCGGTCGGTGATCGCCCAGACATTCTGCTTGCGCGTGCCCACGAAGGTCGCCACGCCCTGGGGCCCGACGGCGATGTGCCGGGCGTCCGGCACCACCGCGAAGAGCGAGATCTCGAACCCGTCCGGCAGTTCGATGGCCTCCAGGTTCCGGCGCAGTTGTTCGGCATATTCGCCGGTCTGTTCGACGGTCTCGAAGTCCATCGACGTGCCGGTCGACTGCATGCCCTGCAGCTTCGTCATGTTGTCGTCGGACTGCGCCGATGCCGGCGTCGCAGCCATGATTGCGAGCACGGCGACCGTGCTCGTCAGGATTCTGTGCATGTTTCCTCCCCTGTCGCGCTTTGCGCGATCATCTTTCAGAGGGGGTGCCCTTCCCCTCGGGAAGGATGCTGGCATGCCGTTTGCCGGAAGGTCAGTCTTGCGAGGGGGTGTAATGGCCCGGCCGCGCGATCAGCGCCACGTCGCGGGAGCGGCCAGCCGGCTCAGCGCTCGGTCAGCTTGAACTCGATGCGGCGGTTGCGGGCCCGGGCCTCGGGCGTGCTGCCGGGGTCGATCGGCTGGTATTCGCCGAAGCCCGTCGCCGCCAGCCGGTCCGGCGGAACACCCTGGCTGATCAGATACTTCACCACCGCGCCGGCGCGGTCGGTCGATAGTTCCCAGTTGTCCGCGAACCGTCCGCCCGAAATCGGCACGTTGTCGGTGTGGCCGTCCACGCGGATGATCCAGTTGATGTCCGAGGGGATCTCGCGATTGAGGGCGACGATGGCCTCGGCCAGCGTCGCCATCTCCTCGGCGCCGGCCTCCTGCAGGACGTCGGAGCCCGACGGAAACAGCACCTCCGACTGGAAGACGAAGCGATCGCCGACGATGCGGATGTTCTCGCGGTCGGACAGGATCTCGCGCAGCCGGCCGAAGAAGTCCGAGCGGTAGCGCGACAATTCCTGCACCCGCTGGGCCAGCGCCACGTTCAGCCGGCGGCCGAGATCGGCGATTTTGGTCTGGCTCTCCTCGTCCCGGCTCTCGGAGACCTCGAGCGCCCGCTCCAGCGCGCCGATCTGCTGGCGCAGGGCCGCCAGCTGCTGGTTCAACAGTTCCACCTGCGAGCGCGCCCGCTGGGACAACTCCTGCTGCTCGGTCAGCGCGGTCTGCAGCCCCTCGACCTGCGCCGAGGCGGCAGCGGCCGAGCCCGAGCCCGATTCCAGCGCCTGCTGCAGCCGCGAACGCTCGTCCTCGATGGCGGCGAGCGAGGCGCGCAGATTGGCGATTTGGTCCTCGTTGTCCTGGGTGGTGGAGCGTTCCAGCGCCAGCAGCTGCGTCAGCTCGTTGATCTGGCTGTTCAGCCGGTCGAGCACCTCGTCCTTGCCGGTGATCTCCCGGCTCAGCAGGAACTGCGCCAGCACGAACACCGAGAGCAGGAACATGATCGCCAGGAGCAGCGTCGACAACGCATCGACGAAGCCCGGCCAGTAATCGACCGAGCGCTCGCTCCTGCGGTTGCGCGACAGCGCCATGGCTAGCGCTCCTTGCGGTCGTTGATGCTGCCGGCAAGCCGGTCCAGCACCTGCCGCAATTCACGCTGTTCGCCCGCCTGCGTCTCCACGAAGTCGCGCAGCATCTGCTGTTCGCTGCGCATGTGGGTGACGAGGCCCTGGATGCTCTCGGCCAGGTTGGCCATGGCGGCGCTGGTGCGCGGCGTCGTGGTCTGGTCCTTGGCGATCTTGTCGATCTGCTCGGACAATCGCCGCAGCTGCTCGGAGCCGCTGGCCGCCTGTCCGCCGCTTCCTGCCGCCGCCGGCGGCAGCACCATGTCGGAGCCGACGTCGGTCACCGAGGACAGCCAGTTCTCCAGCTCGGTGTAGAAGCGGTTCTGCGCCCGGCCGACCTGCAGGTCGAGAAAGCCCAGGACCAGCGAGCCGGACAGGCCGAACAGCGACGAGGAGAACGCAGTGCCCATGCCCGACAGCGGCGCGGCCAGGCCCGCCTTCAGCGCGTCCAGCACGCTGGCGGTGTCGCCGGCGGCCGGGTCGAGCCCCTGGATGGTCGCGCCGATCGAGCCGATGGTGCGCAACAGACCCCAGAAGGTGCCGAGCAGGCCGAGGAACACCAACAGGCCGATCAGGTAGCGTGCGATGTCGCGGGTCTCGTCGAGGCGCGTGGCGATTGAATCGAGGATCGAGCGCATCGAATGGGTGGACAGCGAGATCGAGCGCCGGCGGCCGATCAGCCCGCGCATTGGCGCCAACAGCACCGGATCGCTCATCCGCTCGAAATCCGACGAGCCCTCGCGGAACGCGTTGACCCAGCGGACCTCGCGCGACAGCCGCAGCACCTGCAGGAAAGCCAGCAGGATGCCGACGGCGAGGACGCCGATGATCAGCCCGTTGAGCCCGGGATTGGTGGTGAAGGCGGTGGAAATCTGCCGGCCGAGAATGGCTGCCACGAAGCTGGCAAGCGCCAGGAACACCAGCATTGACCACAGGAAGACCATGGGGCTCGACAGCCGGTTCGGGTCGAAATCATCCGGCCGTCCGGAGTTTTCCGTAGACGATCTGAGGACCTGCATCGCGTTCCAATCAACTCTGCCGGTTCGAACACGCGGCGCGGACCCCGATGCCTGCCCCGTTCGGTCGAACCATGAGGCAAGGTAAGGAATAATGCGGCTCTTTTAAACGCCCGTCTTGACGCTCGGCCAGCCATCCCCTGCCTTTAGCGTTAACCGGCACCGGTGCCTGCGTTGTTTCAGCCGCTCTGGGCGGCCGTGCGCTTGCGTTCGGCCAGGGCGATCTGCTCGCCCAGCGCCTTGTGCATGAATTCGTTGCCGCAGACCACGTCGCCGATTTCATGGTCGAACTTGGCCCCGTTCATGCCGGTGATGAAGCCGCCCGCCTCGCGCACCAGGATCGCGCCGGCCGCCACGTCCCAGGGCTGCAGCTTGCGCTCCCAGAATCCGTCGAGCCGGCCCGCCGCCACATAGGCCATGTCCAGCGACGCCGCGCCCATGCGCCGGACGCCGGAGGTCTCGCCCATGATCTGGCGCAGCTCGTACAGATAGCCGGCATGGTCGCCATGGCCGAGAAACGGCGTGCCCGTGCCGAACAGCGCCTCGGGCAGCGTCTTGCGGGCCGCGACCCGCAGCCGGCGGTCGTTGACGAAGGCGCCGCCGCCCTTTTCCGCCGTGTAGAGTTCGTCCATCGCCGGGTTGAACACCACGCCGGCGACGATCTGGCCGTCCCGCTCGAGGCCGATCGAGATGGCGAATTGCGGAATGCCGTGCAGGAAGTTGGTGGTGCCGTCCAGCGGATCGACGATCCAGCGATGCTGCGGGTCGTTGCCCTCGACGACGCCGCGCTCCTCCATCAGGAAACCCCAGTCGGGGCGCGCCCGCGACAGTTCCTGATGCACGATCTCCTCGGCCCGGCGGTCGGCATTGGACACGAAATCCGCCGGCCCCTTCATGGAGACCTGCAGGTTCTGCACCTCGCCGAAGTCGCGGATCAGGGAACGGCCGGCCTTCATGGCGGCCTGCGTCATCACGTGGAGAAGCGCGGATCGGGCCATCGTCTGCTTTCGTCGAAGGGGAGCGGGCCGCCCGGATGGCGGCCGACGCTGAAAAATGTCTGCGCGGCCTCAGTCGGCGCGGCGCAGATAGGTGATCTCGTTGGTGTCGACGAGGATCTTCTCGCCGCTTTCGATGAAGGGCGGCACCATCACGCGCATGCCGTTCTCCATCACCGCCGGCTTGTAGGACGACGTCGCCGTCTGGCCCTTCACCACCGGGTCGGCCTCCACGATGGTCAGCACCACCTGGTCGGGCAGCTTGATGCCGATCGGCTTGTCCTCGTGGCTTTCCACCGTGACCATCATGCCGTCCTGCAGGAAGGCCGCGCGGTCGCCGACGAAGTCCTTCTGCAGTTCCAGCTGCTCGTAGGTCTCGGTGTCCATGAACACCAGCATCTCGCCCTCGGCGTAGAGGAACTGGTAGTCGTTCTGCTCCAGGCGGACGCGCTCGACGGTCTCGGAGGCGCGGAAGCGCTCGTTCAGCTTGGTGCCGTCGATCAGGTTCTTCAGCTCGACCTGGGCGAAGGCGCCGCCCTTGCCGGGCTTCACATGCGCCGTCTTCACGGCCGCCCACAGGCCGCCATTGTGCTCGATGACGTTGCCGGGGCGAATTTCGTTTCCGTTGATCTTCATCGATGCTCTCGAAGGGTTCTCGCGCCGGCGACGGTCGGGTCGCACGGCTGCGGCGGCGTTGTTGATCGGCAGGCTCGCTCGCCGGAAGGCGGCGGCCGGCCGGTGCCGGGGTCCATGCCTTCGTCTGACGATCTCTGCGGGTCGGGGCTCAAGACCATAGTTTACCCCGCCATTCAAGCCTCGTGGCGGGTTTCGCCCGCCCCGTTCAGCCGGAACGGAACCGGTTCGCCGCTTCCAGCGCCGACTTCTGGGTCTGCGGGTCGAGCCCGCGGAAGAAGTCGTCGAGGGTCGGGTCGGAATTCTCCACCCGTTTGGCCAGCACCGCCCATTTGGCCGCCTCCAGCCGGTCCGGCTCGGTGCCGACGCCATCCTTGTACAGATGCGCGACGCGGTTGATGGCGATCGGATTGCCCCGGTCGGCCGCCCGCTTCAGGAAGCGGAAGCCGTCTTCCAGCTGCGCCGGGCCGCCCTTGCCGTTGATCAGCCAGATGCCGAACTCGACTTGCGCCGCGCCCAGGCCGTTGCTCGCCGCCGCCCGCAGCCATTTGCGCGCCATGGCGGTGTCCGCCTGCACGCCCCGGCCGTATTCGTAGAGCTGCGACATGGCGTATTGCGCGTCGGCGACGCCCGCATTGGCCGCCTTCTGGTAATAGCCGAAGGCTTCCTCGAAACCGCCCGAGGGCGAGGCCTGGACGATCATCTGGGCGTAATTGTACTGGGCCATGGGCAGGTCCTGCTCGGCCGCCGCCGCCATCAGGTCGCGCGCCTTGGCGATGTCGGAGGGCACCACCTTGCCGTCGAGCAGCATCATCGCGAAACGAAACTGGCCTTCGGCGCTGCCGGACCTGGCCGCCGCCTCGTACCAGTGGGCCGCCTTCTCCAGGTCCTGCGGCACGCCGAGCGCCCGCGAATAGATCTCGCCCAAGAGCGTCTGGGCCGCCGGGTCGCCGAGATTGGCGATCGGCTCGGCCAGCTTCAGCGCCGTCAGGTAGAATCCCCGCTGATAGGCGCCATAAGCGAGATCGCTGGCGGACGGCTGCTGGCCCTGCGCCGAGGGCGCCACCGGCGCCACCTCGGCGGGCACCGGCAGGGCCTCGCCCTGCGAGCCCTCCACCAGCGGGTCGCCAGGCGCCGGCGCCGTAGCCGCGGCGTCCCCGGTCGGCGTCGTCTGCGCCCGGACCGGCGAGACGCCGGCCGTGCCGCCGAGCAGGACAGCGAGGCCGATGGCCATCAGCCGCCCGCCGGTCGCTCGCGTCGTCGTCCTCATGTGGCCGCGCTCTCGAACCAGGCGTCGATCAGCGCATTCGCCCGCGCCACCTTCTCGCCAGCCGCCGCGGGCTCGCCGAACACGGCCGCCGACAGGGCGATGAACTCCGCCCGCGTCGCCGCGGCCTCCACGACGGTCTCGACGTCGCCGCCCCCCATGACGATGCAGGGCAGCTCGACGATCTCGGCCCACCATTCGCCCATGGCAACGCTCTTGTGGTGCGGACCGGGCTCGGCGTCGCCGCCGAACCGCCCGAACATCAGATAGTCCGGCCTCAGCTCGCCGGCCTCCAGCGCGTCGTGGCGGGTCTCGAAGCCCGACGCGCCGACGATCAGCTTGGGCGCGAAGCGCTCCATGGCCTCGCCCAGCTCGGCCGGATCGCCGGAGGTCAGGTGGATGCCGTCGGCCTGGACCCGGCCGGCGCATTGCGTGTCTTCGGCGATGATGGCGGCGGCGCCGGCTGCCTGGATGATCGGCACCAGTGCTGCCGCAAGGTTCTGGAAGGAGGCGGCGTCGCGCCCGGCCGCATCGAGGATGACCGAGGCGACGTCGCCGCCGGCCAGCGCGGCCTCCATGGCCTTGACGGCATCCGCGTCGCCGAGCGGCGTTGTCAGGAGCACGAGCCTGGGGCGGATATATTCGGTGTCCATCGGGTAGGCTGACCTTGCATGTCGGGGGCCGGCGTATCGCGTCGGCCGTTTCGCGACAGGGTTTAGCAAATCGTTCGCCGGGTGGGAAACCGCCGTCTTGCCGCGCGCCGCCCCCATGCGTACCGCGCCGCATGACGCTGGATTCCGCCACGGCACCCGCAGTTGCCATGGCAGGCTGACGGTTCTAAGCCTGCCGCACGCCCTTGCCTCCACCCATCGAAATTCGGCCATCGCGTGATCACCGACCCGCTGTTCTATCTCGTCGCGGTTCCCGCCGTCCTGCTCGTCGGCCTTGCCAAGGGCGGCTTCGGCGGCGCGCTGACACTGGTCGGCGTTCCGCTGATGGCGGTCGTCATTTCCCCGGTGGCCGCCGCGGCGATCATGCTGCCCGTCCTCGTGGCGATGGACATCGTCGGTCTTGTCGCCTGGCGCGGCACTTTCGACCGGGGCGTCATCGCGGTGATGCTGCCGGCGTCCTTCTGCGGCGTCCTTGCCGGTTATCTGACGGCGACGATGATCTCCGCCGACGGCATCCGCCTGGTCATCGGTCTCCTGGCGATCTGGTTCGCGGCGGAATGGTTCTGGCGCTCGCGCCACCGGCTGGAGCCGAGGCCACGCAGCCGGCCTCGCAGCCTGATCTGGGGCGCCATCGCCGGCTTCACCAGCTTCGTCAGCCATGCCGGCGGCCCGCCCTTCCAGGTCAATGTCATGCCGCTGCGGCTGCCGCCGCCGGTCTATGCCGGCACCTCGGTGCTGTTCTTCGCCGCCACCAACGCCGTCAAGCTGATCCCCTATTTCCTCCTGGGCCAGTTCTCGGCCGACAATCTGGCGACCTCGGCGGTGCTCCTGCCGCTGGCGCCGGTGGCAACCCTGGCCGGCGTCTGGCTGGTCCGCCGCATCGACCCCAAGGTCTTCTACTGGATCGCCTACATGGTGCTGGTGCCGGTCGGGCTGAAGCTCGTTGTCGACGGCGCCAGCGCGCTGTTCTTCTAGCGGCGCCGGCCCGCTTCCCGCGCGATCCGCCGTGACGCCGGCCGCCCGATCCTCTATGAAAAAGCCGCAAAACGGGGGAGGCCGGGAGGACACATGGGCATTTACGACGAGCATCTCGATCGCAACGCGGCCAATTACCAGCCGCTGACGCCGCTCAGCCATCTGGCCCGGGCCGCGCTGGTGCATCCGGACCGGGTCGCCATCATCCACGGCCGCCTGCGCCGGACCTATGCGCAGTTCTACGAGCGCTCGCGCCGGCTGGGCTCGGCCATCGCGCGGCGCGGCATCGGCCGCGGCGAGACCGTCGCGGTGATGCTCTCCAACACGCCCGCCATGCTCGAGGCCCATCACGGCGTGCCCATGGCCGGCGCGGTGCTCCTGTCGATCAACACCCGCCTCGACCCCGACATCATCGCCTTCCAGCTCGATCATGCCGAGGCGAAGATGGTGCTGGTCGACCGGGAATTTTCGGCCGTCATGGCCGAGGCGCTTAAGAAGGCGAAGGTCACGCCCGTCGTCGTCGACTATGACGACCCGGAATTTCCCGACGATGCCCCGGTGGCCAAGGGCCCGGCCATCGGCAGCCTGGAATACGAGGCGCTCGTCGCCGAGGGCGACCCGTCCTTTGCGTGGCTGATGCCGGACGACGAATGGGACGCGATCTCGCTCAACTACACCTCGGGCACGACCGGCAATCCCAAGGGCGTGGTCTACCACCATCGCGGTGCCGCGCTGATGGGCTATGCCAACGTCATCGCCTCGGGCATGGGCCGCTATCCGGTCTATCTGTGGACGCTGCCGATGTTCCACTGCAACGGCTGGTGCTTCCCCTGGACGCTGGCGGTGCAGGCGGGCACCCATGTGTGTCTGCGCTGGGTGCGTGCGAAAGCCATGTTCGACGCCCTCGCCGACCATGGCGTCACCCATCTGTGCGGCGCGCCGGTGGTGATGGCCACGCTGATCAACGCCGACGCGGCGGACAAGCGCGACTTCGACCAGACCGTCACCTTCAACACGGCCGCCGCGCCGCCGCCCCAGGCGGTCCTGTCCGGCATGCGCGAGGCCGGCTTCGAGGTCACCCATCTCTACGGCCTGACCGAGACCTACGGCCCGGCCGTGGTCAACGAGTGGAAGGAGGAGTGGAACGCCCTCGACGGCCCGGCCCGCGCCGCCCAGACCGCGCGCCAGGGCGTGCGCTATCCGGCGCTGGAGGACCTGGCGGTCATGCATCCCGAGACCATGGAGAAGACCCCGGCCGACGGCGAGACCATCGGCGAGGTCATGTTCCGCGGCAACATCGTCATGCGCGGTTATCTGAAGAACCCGGCGGCCTCCGCCGAGGCGTTTCGCGGCGGCTGGTTCCATTCCGGCGATCTCGGCGTCCTGCACGAGGACGGCTATATCGAGCTGAAGGACCGCGCCAAGGACATCATCATCTCGGGCGGCGAGAACATCTCCTCCATCGAAGTCGAGGACGCGCTCTACCAGCACCCGGATGTCGCCACGGCCGCGGTGGTCGCCAAACCCGACGAGAAATGGGGCGAGATGCCGCTGGCCTTCGTCGAGCTCAAGCCCGGCCGCAGCGTCACCGAGGCCGAGTTGATCGCCCATTGCCGCGCCCGGCTGGCGCGCTTCAAATGTCCGCGCGAGATCCGGTTCCAGGAGATCCCGAAGACCTCGACCGGCAAGATCCAGAAATACGTGCTGCGCAAGGCGGTCGGGTGAGGCTGTCGGCATTGCCGATTCGGTGCCCGAACGAAAATCGCCCCGACGCAGTGTCCGGCGTCGGGGCGAAGATGCTTGGGAGGTTTGAGATCAGTTGGCCGGCTGGCGCAATCGCTCGATCTCGTCTTTCAGTTGGAGCTTCTTTCGCTTCATCTCCCGGAGTTCCGAATCCCTCATCGCCGGCTTCGTGGCCATTGCGGCTGAAATCTCGTGGTCAAGCGCCGAGTGGCGTTGTTCCAGCGTCGCGAGATGGGTATCCAAGGACATGGCTTCTCCCTTCCTGAGTGAGGCCCGGCCCGCCATGCGGACCGGGTCCGGCAGCCCGTCGACGGTGTCACAAAGCTGTCTCACTGTCGATTGGCCAGAGGCGGTCGCTATCGTCCGATCGGTCCATTTGCTAATCGTGGGTCGCGACTGTCCGGACAAGTATGCGAGCCCGGATTCGGTTGCAGTCTGCGGTGCCTGAAAGGAACGGAATGGCGGATCAGGAACAGGCAGCCCTGCGGCTGCAGTTGGCGCGGCTGCGGCAGGAACATGCCGATTTCGACGCTGCCGTGAACGCGATGGAGACCGTCGGCTGCGACCGGCTGCAGATCCAGCGCATGAAGAAGAAGAAGCTGACCATCCGGGACCGCCTGCAGGATCTGGAAGACCAGATCATTCCGGACATCAGCGCATGAGCGTCGCCGCACCGCCCGTCGCGATCATCATGGGCAGCCAGTCCGACTGGTCGGTGATGAAGAACACCGCCGACACGCTCGACGCGCTGGGCATCGCCTACGACGCCCGCATCGTGTCGGCCCACCGCACGCCTGAGCGCCTCTACGACTTCGCCAGGGGCGCCCGCGCCGCCGGCTTCAAGGTCGTCATCGCCGGCGCCGGCGGCGCTGCCCATCTGCCCGGCATGACCGCCGCCATGACGCCGCTGCCGGTCTTCGGCGTGCCGGTCGAAAGCCGCGCCCTGTCCGGCAGGGACAGCCTCCTGTCGATCGTCCAGATGCCGGCCGGCGTGCCGGTCGGCACCCTCGCCATCGGCCGCGCCGGCGCGGTCAACGCCGCGCTGCTCGCCGCCAGCGTGCTCGCTCTGTCGGATGCCGCCCTGGCCGATCGCCTCGACGCCTGGCGCCAGGCCCAGACCGATTCGGTCGCCGCCGTGCCGAAGGACGCCCCATGAGCGCGACGCCGCCGATCCCCGGCGCCTCGGCCTTCCGCATGCCCGACACCGCGATCGGCATCGTCGGCGGCGGCCAGCTCGGCCGGATGCTCGCCATGGCCGCCGCCCGGCTCGGCTACCGGGTCGTCGTGCTCGATCCCGACCCCGCCTGCCCGGCGGCCCAGGTCGCCAACGAACAGCTGGTCGCGGCCTATGACGACGTCGCCGCCCTGCGCGACCTCGCCGCGCGCACCAGCGTCGTCACCTACGAATTCGAGAACGTGCCGGTCGAGCAGATCCGCGCCGCCGTCACCAGGGTGCCGCTCTATCCGCCGGCCGAAGCGCTGGAGGTCGCCCAGGACCGCGTCGTCGAGAAGGCCTTTCTCAACGGCATCGGCGTGGCCACCGCCGAATGGCGCGCCATCGACGGCGTCGCCGAACTCGGCCACGCTCTGATCGAGCTCGGCGGCGACTGCATCCTCAAGACCCGGCGCTTCGGCTACGACGGCAAGGGCCAGGCCTCGATCCGCAAGGGCGGTCCCCACGCCGACGTCTTCGAGAGCCTCGGCGGCGTGCCGGCGATTCTCGAGAAGAAGGTGCCCTTCGCCTACGAATGCTCGATCATCGCGGCGCGCGGCACCGACGGCAGCATCGCCACCTACGATCCGGCCGAGAACGTCCACCGGCTCGGCATCCTGCACGCGTCCACCGTGCCCGGCCGCATCACGCCCGAAATCGGCGCCACGGCCAGGAGCGTGGCCGCCGGCATCCTGGACAAGCTCGGCTATGTCGGGGTCATCGGCGTCGAGTTCTTCGTGCGCGCCGACGACACGATCCTGGTCAACGAGATCGCGCCGCGGGTGCACAATTCCGGCCACTGGACCGAGGCCGCCTGCGTCGTCTCGCAGTTCGAGCAGCATGTGCGGGCCGTTGCCGGCCTGCCGCTGGGCGACACCGGGCGCCATTCCGACTGCGTGATGGAAAATCTCATCGGCGACGACGTCAAACGCGTCGACGCGTATCTGGCCGAGCCGCGTACCCTCCTCCATCTCTACGGCAAGCCCGAAGCAAGGTCCGGCCGCAAGATGGGCCATCTGACCCGGCTAACCGGGCCGAACCGTGCGGCAGACCGTTGAAAATGATCGCCGTCGGAGGCTCGCAACGGCACCGGAAGCGTTGACAAGCGCCGCCGGCAAAGCTATCTCGGCTCCAATCTTTCCGGGCGTGCCCGCTGCGGCGCGCCATCATTTTGCGGCGGAACGGCCAGCCCCGATCCTCGCGTCTAGCATCCCGGTGTTGTCATGAAGATCAAGAACTCGCTCAAGTCCCTCGCGACCCGCCACCGCGCCAACCGCATGGTTCGCCGCAAGGGCCGCGTCTACATCATCAACAAGGTCGCTCCGCGCTTCAAGGCGCGCCAGGGCTGACGATTGCCGGGACTGGCCAGGGCCCGTCCCCCTCGCGATCACGAAAAATCTGATTGACGCTGCGCTGCAGAAAATTACCCTATCTGCATGCGCGGCGTTTTCTATTGCCTCACCCTTAGTTTCGGCTTCCTCGCTTCGGGCCTTGTCCCGGCGCAGGCTCAGGACGGCCCGCCGCCGTCGGTGACGGATCCCGATCGCCTGCCCGGGGTCGCCCCCCTGCCCGGCGAGGACGATTCGCTGTCGCCGCCCATGGTGATTCCCCCGCCCGACGAAGCCCCGACCGACAATCCGGACGCCTTCGGCAGTGCTCCCCCGACCGAGGAGGAGACGGCACCGGACGAGGACACCCGCACCGCCGACGAGACGCCGGTGCAGGAGATCGACCGCCTCTTCACCGAATTGCGCCGTGTGGCCGATGCCCGCGACGCCCGGCGCGTCGCAGGGCGCATCGAGCGCCATTGGCGCCGCAGCGGCAGCGCCACCATCGACCTCCTGATGCAGCGCGCGGCCCGCGCCATGACGCGCGAGGACAACGCCGCCGCGCTCGACGTCCTCGATCAGGCACTGGTCATCGCGCCCGATTATCCCGAGGCGTGGAATCGCCGGGCGACGTTGAATTTTTCGATGAACCGTCTGGGCAAGTCGCTGGCCGACATCGAGCAGACACTGGTCCGCGAGCCGCGGCATTGGGGCGCCCTGATGGGGCTGGCGATCATTCTCGAGCAGACCGGCCACAAGGACAAGGCGCTCGAGACCTATCTGCGCGTCCTGGCCGTGTATCCGGCGCTCGATTCCGCGCAGGACGCCGCCGGGCGCCTGTCGGAGGAACTGCTCGGCCCGGCGATCTGATGTCGGACCGCCGCGCCGTGGGTTTGGCTCGCAGCCGCAGGTGACGGCAAGTCACCCCGGGTCGAGCCATCCTTTGCGTCCTGCCGGACGCGGGCCCCTCAGACCGCGCTGAGGCCGTCCGAGCCGATATAGGCGATGCGCAGCATGTTGGTCGCGCCCGGCGTGCGCAGCGGCACGCCGGCCGTCACGATCAGCCGTTCGCCCGACTTGGCGTAGCCCTGCTCCACCGCCAGGCGGCAGGCCCGGTCGACCATGTCTTCCAGATCCTGCGCGTCCTCGGTCACCACGCAGTGCAGGCCCCAGACCAGCGACAGCCGCCGTGCCGTGGCCAGCACCGGCGACAGCGCCAGGATCGGCGTCTGTGGCCGCTCGCGCGCCGCCCGCAGGCCCGTCGTGCCGGTCGCCGTATAGGTCACGATCACCGACACGCCCAGCGTCTCGGAGATCTGGCGCGCCGCCAGCGACACCGCGTCGGCGCCGGTCGCCTCGGGCGGCGTGCGTTGACCGGAAATGATGCCCGGATAGAGCGGATCCAGTTCGACGCACTCGCAGATCCGGTTCATCGTGGCGACCGATTCCACCGGATATTCGCCCGCCGCCGATTCGGCCGACAGCATCACCGCGTCGGCGCCCTCATAGACGGCGATCGACACGTCCGAGACCTCGGCGCGGGTCGGCACCGGCGCCGTGATCATCGATTCCAGCATCTGGGTGGCGACCACCACCGGCTTGCCGGCCTTGCGGGCGGCACGGGTGATGCGCTTCTGGATGCCGGGCACCGCCTCCAGCGGCATCTCGACGCCGAGATCGCCGCGCGCGACCATGATCGCGTCGGACAATTCGATGATCTCGTCCAGCCGCTCGACGGCCTGCGGCTTCTCTATCTTCGACAGAAGGAAGGCGCGGCCGCGCGAGACCTTGCGCGCTTCGGCCAGGTCTTCCGGCCGCTGGATGAAGGACAGCGCCACCCAGTCGACGTTCTCGGCCAGCACCGCGTCGAGATCGCGCCGGTCCTTGTCGGTCAACGCCCCGGTGGTCAGGATCGTGTCCGGCAGGCTGACGCCCTTGCGGTCGGAAATCTTGTTGCCGGCGACGACCCGGCACTTGATGGAGTGCTTGTCGGTCTCGGTGCAGACCAGTTGCAGCCGCCCGTCGTCGATCAGCAGCCGATGCCCCACTTCCACCGCTTCCAGGATCTCGGGATGGGGAAGATAAACGCGGCGGTTGTCGCCCGGCTCGGGACTGTCGTCGAGGGTGAAGTCCTGGCCGACGGTCAGCTCGACATGTCCCTCGGCAAACTTCGCCACCCGCAGCTTGGGTCCCTGCAGATCGGCCAGGATGCCGATCGGCCGGCCCACCTGTTCTTCCACGCGCCGGATGCGGGCGACGAGCTCGCGCATCAGATCGTGGTCGGAATGGCTCATGTTGATGCGGAAGACGTCCGCGCCGGCTTCGTGAAGCTTGCGGATCATGTCCTCGGACGACGAAGCCGGCCCGAGGGTGGCAAGGATCTTGACCTTGCGATGGCGTCTCATTGGCTATCCATTGTCTCGCGGGGCGCCTCGGTCAGCTGAACCATCCAGCTGGCCTGCTCGCCGGTGTCGTATTCGCGGAACCCCATTCTCTGGTAGCCCCGCTTGAAGCAGTCCTTGACCCCGGCGATCTTGAACTCGTTCTCGGCGATGCAGAGGTTCACGGGCCCGGCCCAGCGGCCCTCGCCGTCGGAGTCCTCGGCATACACGTAATAATATCGTGACGACAGGGGACCCTCGATGATCGCCTTGCAGGTCGTCGCCGGGATCCGCCACCAGCCCTCGGTGGTCCAGCCGGCCTCGGCCCGGTAACCGATCGCCACGCCAACCAGGGACTGGGTGCCATTGCAGACCCGGAAGTCCGCGCGGGCGGGGCTCGCCGTCAGCGGCGCTGCGGCGAGGAACAGGCCGGCGGCCATGAGCCCGAGGGCAAGGCCATGGCGCAGCCGGCGAAAGGGGTTGGATCTCATCACGCTATCCCCGAAAGAGAGAGTGTCCGCACGATTGGCAGCTTTCGCATAGCGGTCGAACCTGTCAACGACATGACCACGCAGCGCTTCGGCCCTGCCTAGAGCATCTGCCGGCCGGTTGCGACCCCGTCGCGGCCCGCCGGGTGCCTTCCACGCAGCGGCCCTGCCCTTGATGCCGGCGCGCTTCGGTTCGATATCGGGGCGATGGCGCCGCATCGTGGGCAGGACAGGAGACGGACATGGACAGGATCGACGACCAGAAGCAGCTGGAGCTGGAAGCGGCCGCCTTCCGCCGCCTGCGCGACCATCTGCGCGAGCGGACCGACGTCCAGAACATAGACCTGATGAATCTCGCCGGCTTCTGCCGCAACTGCCTGTCCAACTGGTATCGCGACGCCGCCGAAGCCGACGGCATTGCCATGACCAGGGAGGAATCGCGCGAGATCGTCTACGGCATGCCCTATGGCGAATGGCGCGAGCGCTACCAGCGCGAAGCCAGCCCCGAGACGGCGCAGCGCTTCGAGGAGACGCGTCCGCGCGACTGACGCCCCGGTCACGCCTTTCCGGCCACGGGACGCGCCCGCCAGCTTTTACCGGCGTGCCCCAGCTTTTGCCGGCGTGCCAGTGCGGCACGACGGCCTTTCCCCGAATCACCGCGGTCTGGTAGTTGCCGGCCAGATGATTGCGCGAAAGTGCCAGACGGAGACCCCACCATGTCCGACGTGAACGATGTCGCCCAGGATCAACTGCGCTCCTTTGTCGAGCGGATCGAACGGCTTGAGGAAGAAAAGAAGACCATCAGCGACGACATCAAGGACGTCTATGCCGAGGCCAAGGGCAACGGCTTCGACACCAAGGTGCTGCGCCGCGTGATCTCCCTGCGCAAGCAGGACCAGAACGAGCGCCAGGAGCAGGAAGCGATCCTCGATCTGTATCTCCAGGCCCTCGGCATGGCGCCGGACCTGCCCCGCGAATAGTCTGGCCGGCCTCGTGCGGGGCCTGCAGGCCCCTCCATCCCGCCACGAACGCCCGGACGGTCCTCATTCAATGAGGGGCCCCGACGTCAGCCGTCGCATGGGCTGCCCGGCTGACGGCTCTCGGAGCGGGGCGCCTGTCGGCCGGCACCACCGGCCTGCCTCGCACACAGCCCCCCAGACGCGACGAAGCCCGCCGGATCGCTCCGACGGGCTTTTCGTTTGCTGGCTGCCGCTGCGACGCGGCAATAATGGTCCGGTTCAGCGTGCGGCGGCGCGGCGACGCTTGTGGCCGAGACCCATCTGCTTGGCCAGACGCGAACGCGCGGCGGCATAGTTCGGCGCGACCATCGGATAGTCGGGCGCCAGGTCCCACTTCTCGCGGTACTCTTCCGGCGAGAGATTGTAGTGGGTCATCAGGTGGCGCTTCAGCGACTTGAACTTCTTTCCGTCCTCGAGACAGATGATGTAGTCGTCGGTCACCGACTTCTTCACCGGCACGGCCGGCTTCGGCTTCTCCGCCTGAACGGCCTGCGGCGCGCTGTTGGTGCGGCCAAGCGCGCCATAGATATCCGAGATCAGCGCGGGCAGCTCGGAGACTGGCAGCGAATTGTTGCTGACATATGCCGCGACCACTTCGGCCGTCAGCTCCATCAGCATCTCGTTGTTTTCGACGTGTTCGATCTGGTCCATTTTTACCCCGTGCTGCGCGAAGATGCGGCGATTGCGCTTGTTGATGCAGGCGCCGATGCGCGCCTCGTGCAGTCTGATATTGTGAAGCGGCGGCCTCGCTTGTGGGCGATCCACCTTCCATGTTCGGTATTGATGTCACGTTACTTAATGTCAAGTGGATTATTTGCAATGCCAAAGATCCGATAATTTTTTCCACACTTGTCCGCTCGAAAACCGCTGCAGATTGTATGGAAAGCGTGCCTTTTAGTAGAAAACCTCCAAATGACGGACGCGTGACTGACATTCGCATTGGTACAACCATTTCGGGAAACTTGCGTGCATGTTCAATGCGCCGGTGAAATGGAAAACAGCACGACGCTTTGATCTGCGGCTCTGCATTCACGGCCGGCCTGCAGCGCAAGGTTCAAGTCGCGGCACTGCATTTCCTGGTCGGCGCGCCATCGTCGTTGGAAGAGGTGCCAGTGCCTTGCCGGCTTTCGGCTGCGCGGAATAGTTTCAAGGACGGTTCGACATGGGCCGTATGCCGCCAATACAGGCCGCGACGAGACCGATACACACCCGAACGTGACGGACCACCGATGCCCTGGCACCGATCCGCCCCTGCTGCCCCGCACGGCCGGCGGCGCAGGAGTGTTCGACCGCGCAAGGTGATACCCGCAAATGCAAACGGCCGCCCCGGGGGGCGGCCGTCGATTGCGTGTCGTTTGCGTGAGACTGTCGTCGGGCCTACTGGCCGACCTTCACCATCGGCAGGAAGTTCACTGCGGAACCGCTGAAGCGGTCGCTCTTGCCGGACGGGGTGGTCGGCGCGAAGCCCGAGGCAAACAGGGTGCGCGGCAGATTGCCGACCAGGCGGCTCGCATCGGGCTCGGCGGTGGCCAGGCGCCCGGTGCGGCTGTCGGTGTCCGACACAAGCGCTGCGATCTGGAACCGCGAGGCGATCGCCTCCTGCGGATCGAGGACCTTCGGTTTGCGCGATTGCGGCACCGCGGCGTTCAGGACGCGGCCACCCTTGCCCGCGATGACGGCGGGAGCCTCGGCCGTGGCGACCGGCTGCGGCCGGGGCTTGGACGGGCTGGCGGCGGCGGCGGTCATCAGCGCCTGCACCGGCTTGGCGGCCTGCGGATCGATCTGCGGACGCGGGGTCGGCGCCTTGGCGGCCATCTCCACGGCCTTCATCGTCTCCTGGGCGGGTGCCGCCTTGGCGATCGTCGAACCGGAAGCCGCTGCCGGCTGCTCGGTCAGCACGGCCTCGAAGGGCGGCCGATTGGCGGGCGTGGGCACTGCATAGGCCAGCTGGCCGCTCGCCAGGGTTTCGGTAGCCTGCTCTTCGAGCGCCGCCACCAGGGTGGAGACGGCGTCGTCGCGGGTCGCCTGGGCGGGCTGGCCCACCTCGGACGGAACCGCCCGGCCCGGCGCCCAGGTGGGCACCGGGATCTGGGCCGTGTCGAGAGCGGCGACCTCGGTCTGCGCCGGAGCCGGGGCAGATGCGGGCGCACCCACGTCGAACCGGTCGCCGACCGGCACCGCGACACCGCCCGGCAGGGCCTGGGTCGGACGCGATTGCGGCACGACGGCTGCGACCTGGACCTGCTGCTGCGCGGGCGCAGCCCGGACCGGAGCGCGCGGCGCCGGTGCGCTCTCGGCCTCGTCCTCGGCTTCGTCGGAGCCGCCGCCGAACAGCATGGCGAGCAGCGTCTTGCCGCCGCCCGAAGAGCCCGAGCTGGCATTGGCGACCTGGATCGAGGAGCTGCCGCGGCGCTGCTTGTAGGACGCCATCGCCTGCTGGTAGCCCGGCAACGGCTTGCCGTCGGACGGCACGTGTACAGTGTTCCCGTTCGGGAAGACCGCCATCAGCTGCTTGCGGTTCATGCGCGGCCAATGACGGGCATTGCCGACGTCGAAATGCACGAAGGGCGAGCCGGACTTCGGATAATAGCCCACGCCCCCGACCTGCATCTTCAGGCCGATCTCGCGCATCTTCGCCAGCGGCACGTCGGGAATGAAGAAGTCGAGCGCCTTGCCCAGCGTGTGCTGGCTCGACTTGGCGACGCCGGAGCTGCGCGAGCGCAGCATCGAATTGGTCGCGGGCGAGCGATAGCTGGAGACGACGTTGATGAGGCCGTTGGAGCCGCTCTGGCGATACGCCTCCCAGATCAGGTCCAGCAGCCGCGGGTCGATCTGGGTCTGCTCGCCCTTGCGCCAGTCGCGCAGGAACCAGTTGATCTTCTTGAGCTCGCCGTTGTTGTAGCGGCCGTTGCTCTTGTAGGAGAAGCTGCCCTTCTCCTTGGTGTGCAGATTGTAGAATTTCAGGACGCGGGTTTCGGCCTTGGCCGTGGTGACCACGCCGGTGGCGAACAGCGCCAGGGCTGCGAACGTCGCGATGCGCCAGGCAGAGCGGCCGGCGCGAGCGGTGTGTCCGAACATGCGGTCTTATCCCCTCAAAACACTTTGCCTTCACCCGCCGGACATGTCCGGTGGGTCGGCAACCCCCGATGACCGTTCTCGTCGCCTGCCCAATTTTCGTGAAACTGCGGCATGATGATGACAGTCAGCGAACTTTCTCGCGATTCTGCAAGAAAAGCGTTAAGGCCCGCTTAAGCTTACTGTTTGGGGATAGTCGTGTTCCGGCGTGGAATCAACGCCTTGCCGGATGGGAAGATGATTTGCTGCGAGGCTGCTCAGTCGGCATCGATCTTGTATTCCCGCATCTTGCGATACAGCGTCGAGCGTCCGATCCCCAGCCGCCGGGCAATCTCGCTCATGCGGCCCTGATAATGGGCATGGGCCAGCCGGATCAGGTCGGCCTCCACCTCCTCGACGCGCCGCACCTCGCCATCCTGGTCGCGCAGGGCGAAGTCGGCCGGCTCCATGCGGCCGTTGCCGAGGGAATTGGCGTGAACCTCCACCGACGGCGCGGCGCCGTTCAGCGTCCCATTCCCGGCCGGATCGGAATGCGGCTCGGACGATGACGCGAGACGATCCGGCCCCGCCGCGATCAGCGCCGCGATCTGCGGGAAGTCCTCCGCCGTCAGGCTCTCGCTTTCGCCCAGCACCACCGCCCGGTGAATGGCATTTTCCAGCTGCCGGATATTGCCGGGCCAGTCATAGGCCCGCAGCAGCGCGATCGCGTCGGCGGCCAGATGCCGGACCGGCGATTGCAGCTCCATCTCCACATAGCGGTCGACGAAGCGGCGCGCGAGCTTGGCGATCTCGCTGCGCCGCTCGCGCAGCGGCGGTACGGTCAGTTCGAAGGCGTTGAGCCGGTAGTACAGATCCTCGCGGAACCGCCCCGCCGAGACCGCTGCCGCCAGGTCCCGGTTGGTCGCAGAGATGATCCGCACGTCGGTCTTCACGGCGAGCCGCCCGCCGACCGGATCGATGACGCCGTCCTGCAGCACGCGCAGCAGCTTGACCTGCGCCGAGGCCGACAATTCGCCGATCTCGTCGAGCAGCAGCGTGCCGCCATGGGCCTCCACGAACTTGCCCTCATGGGGTTGTCCGGCATCGGTGAAGGCGCCCTTGGCATGGCCGAACAGGATGCTTTCCACCAGGTCGGCCGGCAGCGCGCCGCAATTGACCTTGACGAAGGGCGCGCCGGCACGCTCGCCGCCGGCCTGGATGGCGTCGGCCAGCCATTCCTTGCCGACGCCGGTCTCGCCGGAAAGCAGCACCGGAATCCCCGATCTGGCCGCCTTGGCCGCCGCCGCCAGGACCGGCCCCAGGGCCGGCGAGGCATTGCTCTGGTCGAGCCGCGCGACACCGTCCTTGCGGGCGGTCCGGCGCGCCGTGGCGCCGCGCATCTTCAGCGCGCTGTCGATCACCGCTCTCAGCTTGTCCGGCGACACCGGCTTGACGACGAAGTCGAAGGCGCCGGCGCGCATCGCCTCCACCACCGTATCGATCGAGCCCTTTGCCGTCTGGACGATCACCGGAATGTCGAGCCGCCGGCGCCGCATCTCGGCCAGCACCTCCTCGCCCCCCTGGTCGGGCATCATCAGGTCGAGGACGACGGCGCAGATCTCGCCCGGCCGGTGATCATCCAGCGCCCGGATCGCTGCCCGGCCGCCATTGCACGAAAACGGCCGCAGCCCCATGCGCTCGATCTGGGCTTCGACCAGTCGGCGTTGAATGGGGTCGTCGTCAACGATAAGTACAACGCGGTTCATGTCAGCCTCCAGTCTCGTCTTGGTGCGAGAACGACCCAAATTGACACGGCCCGCTAAAATTCGACTGAACAAGGTTGGACAAGAAAGTCCCAGCAATTTCAGTCGAATTTGATCCTTTTCGACCCCGGTCGGCGACCCCGCCGGCCGCTTGTTTCGCCAGCCACGAGAGTATCCCCATGACAGATTCCGTCCGACCGTTGTTTTCCGCCGCCGAGCCTGCGGTCGACGCTGGCGGTACCCTGCCGGAGTGGAATCTGTCGGATCTCTATCCGGCCATGGACAGTCCCGAACTGAAACGCGATCTCGACCGGGCCCGGTCCGACGCGCAGACGTTCCAGGAGCGCTGGCGCGGCAGGCTGGCCGAGGCCGTCACGGCAGAGGACGGCGAACTCGCCGGCGCCATCGCCGCCTTCGAGGCGCTGGAGGAGCTGCTCGGCCGGATCATCTCCTATGCCGGGCTGGTCTATTCCGGCGACACGTCCGATCCGGCGCGTGCCAAGTTCTACGGCGACATCCAGTCGTCGGTGACCGATATCTCGTCGCGGCTCCTGTTCTTCCCGCTGGAGCTGAACCGCATCGAGGATGCCGACATGGACGCGGCGATGGCGCGCGACCCGGCCCTGGCCCATTACCGGCCGTGGATCGTCGACCTGCGCCTCGACAAGCCGTACCAGCTCGAGGACCGGGTCGAGGAGCTGTTCCACGAAAAGGCGATCACCGGCCGCGGCGCCTTCAACCGGCTGTTCGACGAGACGCTGACCTCGCTGCGCTTCACCGTCGACGGCGACGATCTGGCGCTGGAAGCCACCCTCAACATCCTGCAGGATCCGGACCGGGAGAAGCGGCGCAAGGCGGCCAGCGCACTGACCAACGTGTTCAGCGAGAACCTGCGCACCTTCACGCTGATCACCAACACGCTGGCCAAGGACAAGGAGATTTCCAACCGCTGGCGCGGCTTCGAGGACGTCGCCGATTCCCGCCATCTGGCCAACCGGGTCGAGCGCGAGGTCGTCGACGCCCTGTCCCAGGCGGTCACCGACGCCTATCCGTCGATCTCCCACCGCTACTACGCCATGAAGGCGAAATGGCTCGGCCAGGACGTGCTCGACTACTGGGACCGCAACGCACCGCTGCCCGACTCGACCCGCCGCGACATTTCCTGGGACGAGGCGCGCCGCACGGTGCTGTCGGCCTATTCGGGCTTTGCGCCGGAAATGGCCTCGATCGCCGAGCGCTTCTTCACCAATGACTGGATCGACGCGTCACTGCGTCCGGGCAAGTCGCCGGGCGCCTTCGCCCATCCCACGGTTCCCAGCGTCCATCCCTATGTGCTGCTCAACTACATGGGCAAGCCGCGCGACGTGATGACCCTCGCCCACGAGCTCGGCCACGGCGTTCACCAGGTGCTGGCCGGCCGGCAGGGTGCGCTGATGGCGGCCACGCCGCTGACGCTGGCCGAGACCGCCTCGGTGTTCGGCGAGATGCTGACCTTCCGCTCGCTGCTCGATCAGGCGACCACGAAGGCCGAGCGCAAAACGCTCCTCGCCTCCAAGGTCGAGGACATGATCAACACGGTGGTCCGGCAGATCGCCTTCTACCAGTTCGAGCGTGCCCTCCACCAGGAGCGCCGCGGCGGCGAACTGACCACCGAGCGGATCGGCGCGATCTGGATGGACATCCAGGGCCGCAGTCTCGGGCCCGCCCTGCGGCTCGGCGACGGCTACGAGACCTACTGGACCTATGTCCCGCACTTCATCCACTCGCCCTTCTACGTCTACGCCTATGCCTTCGGCGACTGCCTGGTGAACTCGCTCTATGCGGTCTACGAGAATTCCGAGACGGGCTTCCAGGAGAAGTATTTCGAGATGCTGAAGGCCGGCGGCACCAAGCATCATTCCGAGCTTCTCAAGCCCTTCGGCCTCGACGCCTCGGACCCGGCCTTCTGGTCTAGGGGCCTCGCCATGATCTCGGGCTTCATCGACGAACTGGAGGCCATGGAGGATTGAGGGACCGAACTCGGAGCGCCGGGCGGTCCGGGAGGACGCCGGCGCTGCGAGAAAGTGATCCTTCGGAACGCCTTGTCCGAAACGCGATTCCGATCTGAGCCAATGCTGCAGACGCCCGCGCGCCGCCGGGCTTTCCGCTCGGGCGGCGCTCTGTTTTGCCAGCCGCTGCCGCATGGCCTCGGGATCGTCATAGATGATGTCGACGACGTGCCGAACGAAACTGTCTGGCGGTGCGGCCCTGCTCCCAATTCTGCAGCGTGGAGCGCGGTATCCGCAACAGCTCCGAGAATTCGGACTGGCTCAGGAAGCCCCTTCACTCCGGCATCAGAGAGCAGAGGCCACCTACGGACGGCAGCTTTCGACCCAACCTGGCCATCTGCTACATTGCCGGACGTTTCCGAAGCGGACATCCCGGCAACCAGCGGCGCGACGCAGAAGAACGCGGACTCAGGAGAGGCGCACGGACATACCGCCATCCGTCAGCGTCGGACTCCCGGTCACGAAGGACGATCTGTCGGACAGGAGGAACATCGCGGTCTGCGCGATTTCCCGGGCTTCGGCCATCCGCTTCATCGGATGAAGGTTGGCGACGAAGTCGAGAACCGCCGCATTGCCCTCGCCACCGGCTGGCGTGATCGTGCCGCCGGGCAAAAGGGCGTTGATGCGGATGCCGTCGGCGGCATGCTCCGAGGCGAGCGCCCGCATCAGACCGATCTGCCCCGCCTTCGAGGCTGCATAGGCACCCATCCCGGGCAGTCCGCCGTTGCTGAAGCCCACGAACGACGAAGTGAAGACGATCGAGCCGGACCCCTGCTTCTTCATGACGGGGATCTGCGCCTTCGCCGCCAGAAACGCGCTCGTCAGGTTGACGGCGATGACCTCGTTCCAAGCGGTGAGCGCCATGTCGGCGGCGGGAAGCATTTCGCCGACGATCCCGGCATTGTTGAATGCCCCGTCCAGGTGGCCGAACCGGGCCAGCGCCAAGGCAACAAGCGCCTGCGCATAGGTCTCGTCCTTGATGTCGCCTGAAAGCGCGACGGCCGCGCCGAGGCCTCCGTCGTTGATCTCGGCCGCAATCTCTTCCAGTTCGATGCCCCGTCGCGCACCGAGCACGAGGTTGGCTCCTTCGGCCGCGAAGAGAAGCGCTGCGGCAGCCCCGATCCCGCTGCTGGCTCCGGTCACGATGATAGTCTTGCGATGCAGTTCCATTGTATCTCTCCGAGTCGTATTGCTCGCGATACCTGTCCCCACCGCAGGCCATGCTTCCACCCGATTTCCGGAAGCGGTCAATCCAAAGCCGATGATCGTGTCCGGTATTTGGCCGGTCGTCGATGTCCGCTTCCAGCTTGGTGCGATCGGAAGCGGACCGGCCGCATACCTGAAGAGTTTCGGGCGCCGTGAGGCGTACGAAAGTCGCGGAAGAACGAACCCGCGAGAAGCCGGTCGGTGGTTTATGGGGTTTTCGTCTGACGATGGTGCAGCGGCAAGAGGC
>NZ_JAZHLI010000110.1:0-8404 GCF_036549475.1 Aurantimonas sp. A2-1-M11
GCAACCTCCCGCCCGCCGAGGCGGAAGCCGCCTACTACGCCAGGCTTGAGGCCGTGCCGATAGCCGCGTAGGACTCAAACCAAATGGTCTCCGGGAAACCCGGGGCGGTTCAAAGCCCTATCCTCTGTGGGTGAGGCATCACCCCGAGGAGCCCTCCTACTCGATCCTCCGCAGGACGCTCGAGCGGAACGCGATCTCACACCCGGGAATGGTATACTCGGCGCTTGGGCGACATGGCGGCATGAGCGTGACTTCACTGCCGGCTGGGATCGTCGCGCGCATGTGCCATGTCGACGCCGAAGCCCTTACAAAGGCCACCCCAACCCGATCTGGGCCGGCAGTGGAGTTGTTCGGCCATCGGTTGGCCTTCTTTGACGTAAGCGTTCGCAAGGGGCGGAGATGGTGTCCCTCCTGCATTGCCGAGGAAGCGGTTCATAGGGCGTGGTGGGACCTTGAGGTCATCGCTTGCTGTCCCCGACACCTCCTAGCATTTGCCTCGAAGTGCCGATGCGGACTTGCGCAATATTGGGGAAAGGAGAGGATCGCGGTCTGTGCCTGCGGAATCGAGCTGGCGGACGCAGCCGTTCTGAGGGTGAGTTCCGAGACTGCGAGAGCTTCAGGGTATATCCTCTCGCGACTCCTCGGCGAGACTGTCGAGGCCATCCCGATGTTCGAGGGCGTTGGGGTCGGAGAGTCGGTTGAAGTCATGCGGCGTCTCGGCGCCTTCACTATCGACCCTTGGGCGAAGCTCGATCATGTCGTCGCTAAGCGGGGCATTACGGCGGTGCTCAATGTCGGCCTCGAGGCAGCCGCTACATTTCCGGAGAGCTTCCGCTCCGCGCTGGACGCGGCGATGGCGAATGCCGACACGAGGCCTGGCAGCGCAGGCGTTCGCCGCGCGTATGGAGATGTTCTCTACGCTTGGCTGAAGCGGAGACTCGACACCAAGACCGGATCACTCCTTGCAGCCGAGATGCGGGAGCACGCAAAGGGGAAAGTTCTCCGCAAGCAGGGAGCTCTGCTACTAGGGAAGAGCGTGTCCCACGATAGGGTCTCAGTCTTAGAAGCCTCCAAGCTCTGCGGACTTTCGTTTGCGCGGATGCGGAGGATCGCTGTCGCGCGAGGACTCGTCTCGCCCGACGCCTCGGCGAAGGAGCACAACACCCTGTCGCTGGTCGATCTGGTGACGATAAAACGTGATCTCGGGTCCTACATTGGCTCCACCGACCTCGCCAGGCTGCTCAATGTTAAACACGAGGACCTCTTGGAGATTGTTGCGGCGGGACACATTCCTGTTGCCCACCCGCCCCGAGACATCATGCGTGTACAGACGAAGGATGCCTTCAGGAGCGATGCGGCCGAGGACTTGCTGAACCGCCTCGGCCGGGGTCAGCTTCCCGAAGGCGTGCCGGCAGGCACCGTTACGCTGACCCTCGCTGCGTCAAGGATCCATATCTCGACGGCGGAGATCGTGGGTCGGGTGCTGGCCGGGGAGATCCAACCGCTCGCCTTTGATTCAAGCGCCGCCGGCTTACGAGCTTTTCGGATCAGGGCGACAGGCTGGCGAGCTAAATTGCGTAAGGACAGATTGGGACTAATCAGCGCGATGGAGTTGGCTGATATCGTCGGTTGCCACACTGACGTAGCGTCGCGCCTCGGACGCGTCGGAGCGATTCCCAGCGTCCGGGTCGGTCGACTGCGAATGCTTGTGGAGAGCGACGGACTCGCGTTCTTCGAACGGCACCTGTCGTCGGCGGAGGTCGCGGCCAGGTTCGGCGTGCCCGTGAGGGACGCAAAGGCTTTTCTTGCGGGCCGCGGGGTTGAGCCTGCGTGGCGCAAGGAGGACGTCGGAAAGTGGCTCTTTGACAGGGGCGAGGTCGAGCGGCTGCCCGCTGCGTCGACCGCAGACCGGAAGGGACGGCGCAAGGCCTGATCGGGCATCGGGCCGACGCCGCGTCGTTCCCGTCAGGCGGTTTGGCCAGCATCGGCGACTTGGCGGCGGCGGTTCGGTGTCAAGGGGTTGCCTGCGACGGATTCATGGACGACGATCCGCCTACGCGGCAGTGGCGGGGCTTCATGATCGACGAAGGCGAGCTTCCCGAGGCCCTCGTCGAGAGGGTCGCCACCATGGAGGCGATACTGGTTGCCTGCGCGACGGGCGGCTCGTCCGACAACCGGATCTACGAGCATCTCCGGCGAGAGTTCATGCAGGACGAGGGGATCAGGAACGAGCTTCCGGCATTCGTGCGCACCTGCCGCAACCTCGACTCCTTCTGGCCTTTCATAAAGAGCGAGGCGCCGACATACGCCGAACGTCGTCGAATCATAGGGACGGCGTTCACCCCCCTTGTGGACATGCTCGAGGGGAGGGCCCGAGCACCGGGCGATCCACTCGTGTCCGAGGTGCTCCAGTCCTTCGATGCGGAGGGCGTGCACCAGCTCTGGTCGAAGGCTCTCGCACGCAGGACCGTCGACCCCGAGGGCGCCATCACGGTAGCGCGCACCCTTCTCGAGACCGTGTGCAAGCGGATCCTCGACGACCACGGCTCCGCCTATGCGGACAGGGACGACCTACCGAAGCTATATGCGGCCGCGGCTAGGTGCCTGCGCTTGGCACCGGACCAGCACACGGAGGAACCCGTCAGGGCGATCCTCGGCGGCGCGATGAAC
This sequence comes from Aurantimonas sp. A2-1-M11, assembly GCF_036549475.1. Classification (NCBI taxonomy): domain Bacteria; kingdom Pseudomonadati; phylum Pseudomonadota; class Alphaproteobacteria; order Hyphomicrobiales; family Aurantimonadaceae; genus Aurantimonas; species Aurantimonas sp. A2-1-M11. The sequence continues at coordinate 2,671 of NZ_JAZHLI010000110.1, forward strand.
CTCGTGAACGGCATTGGGACGTTGCGGAACCGCCTGTCGGACTCCCACGGCCGGGGCGGACGCCTGCCCGTACGCCCCTCAGAGCGCCACGCGAGCCTTGCCGTGAACACCGCCGGCGCGATCGCCACCTTCCTCGTAGAGACCCACCTAGCCCGGAGCTGTTAAGCCAGTGCGTGTGCCGCGAGAAACCCATCTTCTGCGGAGTCCAGACTTATGGGCCATTTGGAAACGCAAACGTATCTTATGCCCAAGAACAGTTTAGCCTTATGGCCAAGAAAGGCGGTGCTAAGCTTTTGATCTTAGGAGTCTGGCTGTTCAGACTTATGCCTCAAGTCACACGCGGGGTGGAGTGACTGCGCTGCGCGGCTCATGATCGGGGTGAGGCACGCCGCACCTCACGCGTCGGCCGCATCCTCCGTTTCCGGGTCGATCTCGTCCGGATCGAGGCGCCGGGTGGCGCCCCAGTCGTCGAGCACGGCATTGGTGTCGTCGAGAACGAAGAAGCGCGCCGCCTCCTTGTCGTAGCCGTCGTCCATGAGGTCGTCATAGTCGGTATAGGCGTGGCGGATATGGGCGACTGCTGCCAGCCATACCGCGCGTTCGGGAGGCAGCGTGCGCATGCGCCGCGAGCGCGCCGCCTCGCGAATCGCCTCCGCGTCGAGAAAGGGCACGCGCGGGATGATGGCGGTGAGGGCGCGGGCGATGCGCTTCTGGCGTTCGGTGGCCAAGCGGGCGTCAGGCCGGCGGCGCGTCGACCGACGCGAGATAGGGCTTGATGTCGATCAGCGGCGTGCCATCGAGGACGTCGATTGCATCGACCGCGATCACGCCGGTCTCCGGGTCGATGGAGACGATCCGCACCAGATGCAGACCCACCGGATTGGGCCGGACCGGCGAGCGCAGCGAGAAGGTGCCGCGCGGCGCGTCCGCATGGCGCGGCATCTGCAGCGCCAGGTTTCGCTCCGCCCGATCCAGCCAGGTCAGGAGCAGTACCCATCCGCCCGGCTCGAGCCCGGTCAGGCCCCTGCGCCAGCGCGGATCGAGTGCGATCGTCGCGGGCTCGCCCGTTTCGCGTGCCCTGGCGACATTCTTCGGGCATTGCGCCCGGTCGGTCCAGGCCGACCGGATGCGGCCGATGAAGACCAGCCCGGCATCGTCATAGGTGGGCTCCGGCCCCTCGAAGGGCCGCTCGCCGGGACGCGCAGGCGCATCGGCCGGCTGGTCGTCGGGGTCATCGGCGTGGACGCCATCGGTCGGCATCATCGGGGCGGGGCTCCCGCGGTTGGCTTATGGCCTCCGCCTCCGTGCGACAGGCGGGGACCGTCGGACTTGCATCGCCGAATTTTTTCACATAAAGATATATTTATATCAAAATCTGGGCGGAACATGCTGGACATTCAGAAGCTCTCCTTCGGACGCATGGTCGATGCCCTCAAGGCAGTCGGTGAGCCGACGCGCCTGCGGCTCGTCCTGCTTCTGGCGCGAAGCGATCTGACGGTCAGCGACCTTACCGCGATTCTCGGCCAGTCGCAGCCGCGCATCTCGCGGCATCTGAAATTGTTGGTCGAATCGGGCGTCCTGAACCGCTACCAGGAAGGTGCCTGGGCATATTTCCGCCTATCGGAGGAAGCGAGCGTCTCCGGCCTCGTCCATGCCGTCTTGAACTGGGTCGACGAGGCCGATCCGACCATCGAACGCGACAGTGAGCGGCTCGAGACGGTGCGAATGGAGCGGGCCCGCCGTGCCGCCGACTATTTCGCTCGCAATGCCGGCAGCTGGGACAGGATCCGGGCGCTGCATGCCTCCGACGCCGATGTCGAGCGCGCCCTCCTGGCGACCCTTGGTACCAAGCGTATCGGCACGCTGCTCGACGTGGGCACCGGCACCGGCCGCATGCTGGAACTTCTGGCGCCGCGCTGCGAGCGCGCCGTTGGCATCGACGCCTCGCGGGAGATGCTGGCGATCGCGCGGGCCAAGCTCGATGCCGCCGAAATCGCCAATGCGGTGGTGCGCCAGGGCGAGGCCTATCATCTGCCGGTCGAGCGCCAGGCCTACGACCTCGTCACTATCCACCAGGTTCTGCACTATCTGGAGGATCCCCAGGCTGCGGTGGCCGAGGCGGCGCGCGCCGTCGCGCCGGGAGGGCGCCTGGCGATCATCGATTTCGCGCCGCACGAACTGGAGTTCCTGCGCGCCGAGCACGCCCATCTGCGTCTCGGCTTTTCCGACGACACGCTGGCCGGCTATCTTGACGATGCCGGCCTCGAACTGGTGTCCTTCGATCACCTCGTTTCCAGCGGAGGTGAGACCGGCGAGCTCACCGTCACAATCTGCATCGCCCGAGACCCCCGTCTGCTCGTCGCAGCCGAGGCCCCGGTCAGCCAATCCCTCGCTAGTTGAGAGAGTCCGTCATGAGTCAGACCCCGTCGCTACGCGGTTCCGAACTTCGCGTGTCCTTCGAGTTCTTCCCGCCGAAGACCGAGAAGATGGAAGAGAACCTGTGGCGTTCCATCGAGCGGCTGGCACCGCTGTGCCCCAGCTTCGTCTCGGTGACCTACGGCGCCGGCGGCTCGACCCGCGAGCGCACCCATCAGACGATCGAGCGGATCCTCAAGGAGACCGCCCTGACGCCGGCGGCGCACCTGACCTGCGTCGACGCTTCCCGCGAGGAGGTTGATGACGTCGTGCGCCAGTACTGGGAGACCGGGGTGCGCCATTTCGTGGCGCTGCGCGGCGACGGCCAGAACGGCGTCGGCGGCCAGTATGTGCCGCGCGCCGATGGCTATCGCAACGCGGTCGAGCTCGTCGCCGGCCTGAAGGCTTTCGCCGATTTCGAGATCTCCGTGGCGGCCTACCCCGAGAAGCATCCCGAGAGCCCGGATTTCGCCACCGACATCGACCTGTTGAAGCGCAAGGTCGACAATGGCGCGACCCGTGCGATCACCCAGTTCTTCTTCGATAACGACGTCTACGAGCGCTATGTCGAGCGCGTGCGTCGGGCTGGTGTCTACATCCCGATCGTGCCGGGTATCGTGCCGATCCACGACTTCACCAAGGTGGCACGCTTCTCAAATGCCTGCGGGGCGAAGATCCCGTCCTGGCTGGCCGAGCGCTTCGACGGCCTGGAGGACGACCCCCAGACCCGCAGCCACGTGGCCGCGGCGGTCTGTGCCGAACAGGTTCTCGACCTGCAGAAGCGCGGCCTGTCCGACTTTCACTTCTACACCATGAACCGGGCCGACCTGGTCTATTCGATCTGCCACATCCTCGGCCTGCGAGCCGGCAATGCGGCAACTGCGCCGACCAGCAAGGCCGCCGCGGCCTGAGGCGGCAGGAGCGAAAAACGCAAAAAAGCCGGGGCAGGTCCCCGGCTTTTCTCGTTATGGGGCGCCATCGGACGCCGGTCGACTCATGAGATCAAGGCATGACGCCGATCACCATGGCGCCGACGAATGCAAACGCGGCACAGATCATCAGCAGATTAAGCGGACGTGTCAGTTCCATTTGCATCGCCTCCTCGTTGACGCAACAGGGGCGAGACTAACGGGCTGAGTCTGTGCGGCAATAGGAATTCGTCGCTGCACTGCGGTGAACCGGTCGCGCTATTCAGCCGCGTTGCCTGCAAATGCGGGAATGAGGCGGTCCATGAGACCTGTATTTTTCTGGGACACCCAGGCAGGACATCCTGCACCATCAAAACGCGCGCGCAGCCATTCCGAGCGCGAAAATATCCGAAATGACTTCAACGGAATCAGAAGGATCCGAGACATTTCTGCGATTCGAGATCACCCGTATCCCACCATCTGCACGCGTGGTCGGGCTGTCGCAACCTTGCCACATTTCGGGCCTTCGCCCAAGGCGGTCCTTGGGCCGAGGGCCCCTGGGTCCGTATGGTCAGGGGAAGAGGACGATCGCGCCGACCGTCGTGATGCCGCCCAGCATTCCAAAAAACATCACACTGCCAAAGACGGCTACCAAAGTTTCGATCCGCATCGCATGCTCCTCGTTCAACGCGGGGCTGAAACGGCAAGGTCTGCCGTTGGTTCCAGCGAATCGATGCGATTGGGGCGTCAGCCCGCCGCGAGCCGCGCCTCCAGCATGGCGGCAATGGCAAGCGCCCGCACATCGCGCCCGAACCGGGTGACGATGGTCAGGCCGACCGGCAATCCGTTGGCCGCGCGAAGACTCGGCACGTTGACGCAGGGATTGCCGGTCAGCGTCCACAGCTTGTTGAACATCGCGTCGCCGGTCGAGCCGAGCCCCCTGGGCGCCGGGCCGATGGAGGAGGGCACTAACAGGGCGTCGGCCTGTTCGAACAGGGTCGTTGCGGCCTTGCGGCCGATCCGCGCCGTGCGCCGCGCGTCGTCATAGGCTTGGGGCGTCACGGTAACGCCATGGTCCAGCTGTTCCAGGATCTTCTCGCCCATCAGGTCGCGATGGCGCGTGCGTTCGTGAAACAGCGCCTGCGCCGCCTCGAAATTCTGCAGCGGGGCATGGATGTCGCGCGCCGCCGAGAGCGACGCCGGCTCGGCGATCTCGATCAGCTTCGCCCCCGCCGCCTCGATGGTTCGCGCGGCTGTCTCCCAGGCGGCCACCATGTCTGGCTCGAGCAGGTCGTCGACGGCCGAACGATAGAGGCCGATGGTCAGGCCGGCCGCGTCGGCGGGCGGTACGTCGGCCATCGGCCGGCCGCTGATCAGCGCGGCCAGCAGCGACACGTCTGGCACAGTGGCGGCGAAGAAGCCGACCGTGTCGAGCGACCAGGAATAGGTCTTCACGCCGACCGTCGGAAACAGCCGGAAGCTCGGCTTGTAGCCCGCCACCCCGCAGAAGGAGGCCGGCCGGATTACCGAGCCGCCGGTCTGGGTGCCGCAGGCGCCGGCCAGGAAGCCGGCCGCCACGCCTGCTGCCGAGCCGGAGGACGATCCGCCCGGCGTGTGGTCGCGATCATGGGGATTGCGGGTGGGGGTGGGGTCGAGCGAGGCGAATTCGGTCGTCGCCGTCTTGCCGATGATGGCCGCGCCCCTGGCGCGGGCTAGAGCGACCACCGGCGCATCGGCCAGCGGCCGGTTGCCGCGATAGATCGGCGAGCCGTGCTCGGTCGGCATGTCGAAGCTGTCGAAGATGTCTTTGGCGCCGAAGGGAACGCCCGCCAGGGGCCCGGTGGCCGCGGCAGCCTCGGCGCGCGACGCCTCGGGCGCGCGGTGGGTGAAGACGCCGAGATCGCCGTCCCCGGCGTCGATCCGCTCGTTGGTGGCCGCGAGCAACGCTTCGGGCGTCGTGCGCCCGGACTCGATGTCTCGGACGATGTCGGTCAGGCGGAGGGGGGAGACGGGCATGGCAGATCTTCCTGTTGGGCTGATGCGCCTGTGTAAGGCCAGGCTCGGCCTTCCCACAAGCCGGGCCCGACGCGCGCCAGTCCGGCCGCCGATCCGCACGTCGCCGCAAGATCATGGAGCCACGCCGGAATGGGCGCTGAAAACAGCGATCCGTGCTCTAAGGATATCCGCATCGATAACTGCTACTCTTCCGGCTGTCGTGGCCTGATTGTGTAGTTCCATTCGGGATGGAAGGCGTCGCCTGTGATGTCGAGGCTGGCGATCTCGGCATCGGACACTCTCAGCCCCTTCTCGTAGATGCGCGTATCGAGCGCACACTCGACTTTGAGGCCGGTCCTGGTTGTCGTTGCGCCGATCAGTTCGACCACGGCGCGGCGATCGGTCAACGGGTGGCC
>NZ_JAZHLI010000111.1:0-8375 GCF_036549475.1 Aurantimonas sp. A2-1-M11
GATGCGCACGATCGGCGGGGCCAACGTAAAAACAAATGTCATCTCGTCTCATGCGCCGAACATGGCACACCAGATCACAAATGGGAATCTTATGTCAGGTGGTGAACACTAGCAGAGCGCAAGACTGGCGCGGTCATGATGGTGGGCGACGGCGTCAACGATGCCCCCGCCCTGGCGGCGGCTGATGTCGGAGTCGCGATGGGTGCGCGTGGAGCTGCGGCGTCAGCGGAGGCGGCGGATGTCGTGCTGCTGGTCGATCACCTGGATCGCCTGCTTCCGGGGATCGAGGTCGCGCAGCGCTCGCGACGCATCGCCCTTGAGTGCGTCGTGGCCGGGATCGGGCTGTCGGTCCTGGGCATGATCGCGGCGGCCTTCGGGTATCTGACGCCGGTGCAGGGTGCGCTCTTGCAGGAGGGGATCGACGTGGCGGTCATCCTCAACGCCCTGCGGGCGCTCAGGATCGTGCCGGGACAAACAGGTCGGAAGGCGGGCAGCCCTGGTGATGCAGCATCCCGTCGGCTGCCCCGGGCGACGTCCATCCTGCATTCCCCGGAAGGCTCTTCGAACGAGCCGAGCGCTGCGGCTCCTCTCCGAATCAGCAAGCAGAATACTCATGGAACTGGGCAGCCCGACACATCGTAAACACCAGCCTGTGCCCACGGGCGACATCTACCGGGGCGGCCTCAAAAATTGGCTGGAATATCTGGCATCGGTTCGGCCCCTGAATACAGGGGCCCGCAAGATGCAGCTGAAATTTTTTCAGAATGTGAGCTCGGCAGGTGCGCCAAGCGCAATCGGGGTCACGTCGGCAGCATGGCTGCTCCATCAAGCCGAACACTCGACGGGCAATCGAGCCGGCGATCGGCCGTCCTCAGGGGGCTGACCATTCGGTTGGCTCGACGCCCAACCCTTTCGACGGTGCGTCGAGGGTGAAGACCACGCCCTGAGGGACATAGTCGATCGATGCAGAGCCGCCGAACTCGTCCGCCAGCACGCGCTCCACGATCCTACCTCCGTAACCCTTCGATGACGGCATGCGGACCTCGGGTCCACCCGCTTCCGTCCAGACGAGCAGCAAGCGGCATCGTCGATACTGCGACGCGGACGGTCTGCCAATGCTCGTGCCTTTCGATCGCGTCTCACGTCACTCGTCTACGAGACAAGGCTGCTGATCTCGACGCGCCCACTATCATCTCAGCAGATTACGTCCGAGGCGGCAAACGGTTGCATTGGCGCGCGCACGGCGTCGCGAGAAGCTTAGAAATCAGCCAAGATCATTCAGGGTCCTCCTCGATCGCGAGGAGAGCATTTCCATCGCCCATAGGATGAACTCCAGGCCGCGTGCGCCCGGATCGATGGAGCGCCTCGCCGCATGTCGTTGCGCCGCTCACCGACGTTTTTTGAAGCTGGTGCAAGCGCGATTCTGCATAAAATGTCAGAATGTTGCGTAGGGCTTGGGTCTTTTGGTCCGATCAGGCGTTGTGCGAGAACACCAGCACAAGGGCACGACTTTGACGGCACAGTTCGAGACGAGACGAGACGCGAGGCGGAGATGACCGTCGAGCGACTCGTACAGGAGTTCAAACTGGAGCGGACCGACATCTTCGTCGCCGCCGCAGGGATGGAGAACACCGCAGGCGAAGAAACAGCAGGATCGGACGTCGAGGCGGGCGAACCCAGCGTCGACGAACGTCATGATGCCGCCTTGAACGGTTCGATCGAGGTATCGGTCCACGTCGAGGACGAGAACAAGGCGAACCTCATCCGCCAGGCCTTCGCGGAGTTCCGTGCGCATGACATCGAGGAAGCCTGACCGTGTCCGAACCAACCCCGCACGTGTTCTCGGAAAATTCGTCAGATGAGAAGGATCGGATCCCGGAAGGTGGAGGCACGCCCCGGGTTTCCGACACGCTGGTGGGCAGCAGGACGTCTCCCGATCCCGACTATCATCCGGAGGCCTTGGCGAACGCGCTGACGGACTCGGAGGCCGGGGCGATCCCGGACAACGACGAAGGCGGCATCGTGCCCTTGAAGCGGCGTGAGTAGCCGACGACGGACTTCGGCGCGGAACCAGTGCTGGTTCGGCGACTTGGGTCTGTAAATCGAGGATATCCCATGACCATCAAAGCCATCCTGTTCGATGTCGACGGCACGCTCGTCGACAGCAATGACCTGCACGCTCAGGCTTGGGTGGATGCCTTCGCGGAATTCGCCATCGCCATTTCAGTGGCGGATGTGCACGGCCAGATCGGCAAGGGTGGCGACAACCTCATGCCCGCACTTCTCGACGCGGACATTGTCGAGCAGCACGGTGAGGCGATCTCGTCCGCACGCAGCCGCATCTACGGGGAAAGCTACGCCAGTCAGGTGGAGCCCCTTCGCGGATGTCGCTGCTCTGTTCACCCGGGTCAGGCAGGACGACTGGACGATCGTGATCGCGATATCGGGCCAGAGCGAGGAGGTCGACCCCCATCTGGAGAAGCTCGGCGTTCGCGAACTCGTCGATGCCGTGACGACGGCAGGCGACGCCGAGCGCACAAAGCCCGACCCGGACATATTCGCCGCAGCTCTCAGGAAGGTGGGCGCGGAAGCGGCCAACGCGATCGTCGTCGGAGACAGCCCATACGATATCACGGCAGCCACCAAACTCGGGATCCGGACGATCGCTGTCCGCAGCGGGGGGTTCGAGGACCGCACTCTGATGGAAGCCGGCGCCGTTGCGATCTACGACAATCCTGCCGACCTCCTGGCTCGTTATGACGCCTCGCTACTGGCGTCCGGCTGACCGCAGACTGCCGCATGTTCGATCAGCTGGGAGATGGATGCGCCGTCGGTCGAGTGGCTCTGGCTGCCTACTGCGCGGAGTTTCATAGGAGATTCCTCAGCCCACCTCGCAGATGAAGCAAGCAGTTGGCGTCCGCGATAGTGGCGTGGGTGTCGCCGGCCGCAAGGGAGCGCCTGAAATGATGCATATCGATGGCGACGATCTCGACTGCCTGATCGTGGGGGGAGGGCCGGCAGGATTGACTGCCGCACTCTACTTGGCCCGCTTCAACAGGCGCTTTCTCGTGGTAGACGGTGGGCTGGCTCGGGCATCGTGGATCCCCAGCAGCCACAACATTCCGCTGTTCGCCGAGGGCATTGCCGGCAAGGACATCCTCGCTCGTCAGCGGGCGAATGCCGAGCAGTATGGAGCCTGCATCCTGAGCGGCACCGTGACCGGGCTGCGCAAGTTGCCCGACGGCTTTACCGCTTCTGTCGACTGCGGCACGGGCGAAAGCCGCGAGATTGGAGCACGCCGGGTGCTGCTGGCGACCGGCGCCGTCGATATCGAGCCCGACTTGCCGGACGTGCCCGACGCCGTCCAGCGGGGCCTGGTACGGTATTGCCCAATCTGCGACGGCTATGAGGCAATGGACCGCAAGATCGCGGTCATCGGCTTTGGCGACCAGGGAATCGGCGAGGCCGTGTTCGTGGCGCGTACCTACTCGCGCGACGTGACGCTTCTGACGCTTGGCAAGGGTTCGGAACTCGACCGTGACGAGCGCGCACTGGTCGAGAAGCACGGGATCAAGCTGGTCGATGAACCGATCATCGCGCTCGATCTCGATGGCGACAAGATTTCCGCACTGCGCACCGAAAGCGGCATGGAGCACCGCTTCGACGTGCTGTATTCGGCCCTGGGAATGACGATCCGGTCCGATATTGCCGTCGCATTGGGTGCCGAGCATGACGCTGCGGGAGCACTGATCGTCGATGACCACAACCGGACCAGCGTGGCGGGACTTTACGCGGCGGGGGATGTCGTCCGGGACCTGAGCCAGATCGTGGTCGGGATGGGGCATGCGGCGGTGGCTGCGACCGACATGCATAATCGCTGCGAACTGCCGACCGCCGATGAACCGGAATGGCCAACCCGTGCTCGGGCCGGATGCAGTTGACGGGGCATAGGGATCTCTCAGCGTCCGCCTTTATCCGGGGACGGCAAGGCTTCGGAAAAGCTGCTCGCCCCCGAGTGCGATGAACGAAACGACGGTCATCATCAGACCGCGGCGGAAGCGCCTCTGCTTGATGATCCGGACGCGAGAGGTTCTGAGCAACTCGGTCGCGACAACCGACGTCCAGTCCGACTTAAGCGCCTGGTGGACGAAATCGCCGACATTGGCGAACCGGTCGGGATTGACGTGATAGACGTGCGAGTCGGACGTCTTGGTCGCGAGATCCCGCTCGGCCCGCGGCCGGCTCGGATAGAGCACGTGGCCAAACTGGATGATCGGCACGATGATGATCAGCCAGACCGCTGCATAGAACAACGGTCCGATCGGGGCGCTGTTCGGCAGCAGGTCGCCGAAGCGCAGCACCACGTTCAGCGCAAGGATATAGCCTACCGCTACGATCTGGGCCTTGGTGTCGTAGGTGCGCACGGACGCGTGCGCGCCTCCAGCGCCGAGAGCAGCATCTTGTTGGCATTGTCGCGTTCGACGTTGCTTGGCGCGGACATGATCGAGTCGAATCGCAGGGTGGGAACGAGGCGGCGGCTTTTCGCGCCAGAAAGCCCGGCCGACCCACCCTCAGAGCGATCCGGCGCGCCAGGCGCGCTTTAAAAACGTATGGCTCGCCCCGCCTGCAAGTGACTTTTTGACGGCTTTTCAGTCTGCGCCAACGTATCCGGTCTCGGGGCCATGATCGTCCCCGGCCAAGATGGAGGCTTCGTCTTGATACCAGAGCGCAATCCGCTTGTCGGGATGGTCGACGTTTGCCGCCCTCAGGGCCTCGGCGAGCCCTATTTATGGAATGGCTCGCCCCTTTCCCTCGGCGCATGATTGCGTCGTTGATGAGGATGGCACGGAGGCGAGCCGATGAATGAGATCAGGGTTCTTGGTATCGATCTTGGAAAGGACGTTTGCAGCGTTGTCGGCCTTGATGAGTCTGGGAAAGTGGTGCTGAGGCGCCGAATGCGTCGGGACAGCGTATCGAAGCTGGCGGCGGGCATGCCGGCCTGCGTGATGGCAATGGAAGCCTGTTGCGGCGCCCACCATCTGGGCCGCCAGCATTGTGAGCAGGGCCACGATGTCCGGTTGATGTCGCCCGAATATGTCCGGCCCTAGCACGGGTTGGCCAGAAAGGCCGCCTCTGCCACCGCTGGTGGACTCGCGGCAAGCGACCACCCGGGCTCTGCGACCAGCGCTTCGAATGGACCTACATCTTCGGTGCCGTCGAACCCGCCACCGGCCAGTCCTTCGCCCTGGTCCTGCCCTATGCCGACAAGGCGATGATGAACCTCTACCTCGCCGAGTTCGCCGGCACCATTCCTGACGACGTCCATGTCGTCATGGTTCTCGACGGCGCCGGATGGCACGGTGAAAAGGCCCTCGACGTACCGACGAACATCACCCTCGTCGCGCTTCCGCCCTACAGTCCCCAACTCAACCCGGTCGAGCGGCTCTGGCTCTATCTGCGCGAGACCTCCCTCAGCCTCTGCGTCTTCCGCGACAGGCAAGCCATCATCGACGCATGCTGCGANCCAACTCAACCCGGTCGAGCGGCTCTGGCTCTATCTGCGCGAGACCTCCCTCAGCCTCTGCGTCTTCCGCGACAGGCAAGCCATCATCGACGCTTGCTGCGACGCCTGGAACCCCGCCACCAAAGATCCGAGCCGCATCCAATCCCTCTGCAACTATCCCTACATCAAAGCGGTCAGTACTTGAGCTCGCCGGTATCATAGGAAGCCTGTGAGGATCGACGACTAGTGTTGATCGAATATGTGGCGACGTTGGAGGTCGATTTTATTGAGGAGGTCGACGAACTCGTCGGCTTCCTTCGGCTCCATATCCACCATCACCTGTTCGTCGATAACTAGAGGCAAATCCGTAAACACGTCGACAACGGACCAAGTCCTGTCGGAAATCTTTCGAAGTGAGTAGCGCACGGTTTCCATACTCGAAATCTACGCCTGCCCACGTAGGTCGGAAAGAGATTCCACCGCGCTAAAAAGTGGTATCCGTCCTCTACCTACGAAGTAGGTAAGCATCAGCTAATCGGCGTCAGTTCCGATTCCGTATTATCTACCGTCCGCATGTGAGTGCGTTGATACCCAATCCGAGATTCAAATGCCCTGCAAGTCCTGCGCCGAGCGCCGCAAGATGCTGGCCGAGGCCCGGAGGAAGGGGCTACTCCAAGCAGCGCGGACCATCCCCGCAGTCGGCCGCCGCCTGATCCGAAAACCACCTAAAAAAGGAAAGTAGCCGGTGCGGTTTCTCGATTCCATCGTCAACATCTTGACCGGCCAGGGGCTTGGTAAGGGGAAATCCCAGGGCAGCACGTATGCCTTCACGCCGATGGACCCGATGGAACTGGATGCGGCCCATTGCGGGTCGTGGCTGGCCCGGAAGGTGATCGACATCCCCGCCATGGATATGTGCCGGGAATGGCGTGACTGGCAGGCCGAGAACGACGAGATCGAGAAGATCGAGGCCGAGGAAAAAGCGGCTGAATGTTCGCGGCAAGGCGCTGGAGGCCAAGACTAAGGCGCGGCCGTACGGCGGCGCGGCGATGTTCATCGGCGACGGCACTACCAACCAGTCTGAGGAGCTGCGGCCCGAGCGGCTGGCTGGCGGGGGGCTCAGGTATCTGCCGGTCCTGACGTGCCAGCGCTTGTCAGCCGGCGAGCTCGAGACCGACGTCGCCTCGCCCTGGTATGGTACGCCCAAGGTCTACACCCTGCAGACCGGCACCGGTGCACAGGTGATCGTGCATCCGTCGCGCCTGGTACGGTTCATCGGCGCCCCGCTGCCGAATACCGAGACCGTGGTCTCGACATCGTGGGGCGACAGCATACTGGAGGCCGTGTCCCGCGCTCTGAAGGATACGAACGCGCCCTCCGTGCCATGCTGCGCTCACTGGCGGCCACGGTGCGCTCCGACGTGCTTCCCCCCGGCCGCAGAAGCCGAGATCGCCCGTCAGCGGGCAGCCATGACGCAGGACGCGCTGGGCGAGTTCGTATTCGAGGGACTGAAGCAGATGGCCGTCCGGCTGGGCGTCATTGCCGAGGGTATGGTCGGGCGCATCCTCCGTCTGGAGAGCGAGCGGCATACCAAGAAGTAGCTGGCCTCGGTCCGGTCGACGATCGGGATCGATATTGCCGCGGTGGTGAGCCAGGAGGACCTGGCGGAGTATCTGACCACGGCGGCGGCGCGGAATGCCTCGCTGATCAAGTCGCTCGGGGATGACGCCATCAAGCGGGTGGAGCAGGCGACCTATCAGGCCATCCTGCAAGAGGCCAGACGGCGGCGCAATTGCGGAAGCGGATGACGGAAGAATTCGGGGTGCTCGATAGCCGGGCCAGGCTGATCGCCCGGGATCCGACCTCAATCGGATCCGGCACCAGCAGGCCGGCGTGGCGTCCTACGTGTGGATGTCAAGCCGAGACGAGCGCGTCCGTGAGCGGCACCGCGCGCTGGACGGCAAGGAATACCGATACGGCGAGCCCGCGGGCGCGGAGCAGGGGCTTCCGCGGGGGCAGCCAATTCAGTGCCGGTGCGTCGCGCGCGGGATAGTCGAGATCGACGGGGAACGGTTCTAGCGGCTCTTGTCCAGCCACGTGGATAGTTCGTCGGTCACGTCCGTCGGCGTCTCGATCTCTTCAAAGTCGGCGTCGCCAACCGCCTCAATTGCATCCTTCACGCACTGAGGCGCGCACCAATCGACCACCATCTCGTGTCTGCGATCGGCATTTTCTTCCATCTGCCGGAGCTGCATTCGCAGCTCCTTCACCTCGAGCATGAGGTCGAGGATCAGGGTCTTCAGCGGACGATCGGAATTAGTTGTCATCGAAGGGGAAGCCGAATCGTTTGCCATGACCGCGAATATAGCAATCTTGTGAAGGAATGCCACGATGGATACTGACCTGACTGCTCGCACTGGTGGGCCGACATGGCGCTCGTAGCATCGCTTGAAATTCTTCTCGAAGACATCCCCGGCCTCGTCGTCGCTGACAGTGTGCAGACGATGGGCGCGGAACACTTCGCTGCCAAGGCGCAATCTGAAGCGCTTGAATGGTCCGACCCACGAGACTGGCACGCAAACCCGGTGATGACCGGCGACCAGCGCACCGTCAACGGGCGCACCTGGAAAAGCACTATGGATCTCCGCATCGATAACTGCTACTCTTCCGGCTGTCGTGGCCTGATTGTGTAGTTCCATTCGGGATGGAAGGCGTCGCCGGTGATGTCGAGGCGGGCGAACTCGGCATCGGAAACTTTGAGCCCCTTCTCGTAGATGCGCGTATCGAGCGCACACTCGACTTTGAGGCCGGTCCTGGTTGTCGTTGCGCCGATCAGTTCGACCACGGCGCGGCGATCGGTCAACGGGTGGCC
>NZ_JAZHLI010000112.1:0-8007 GCF_036549475.1 Aurantimonas sp. A2-1-M11
TCCGGACAGCCCGCTCACGGACCTCCGGCGAATATCTCTTCGATGTCGATTTTGTCATGATGACCCCATTCTCTCAGGAAATGAGGTCTCCGGGAAACCCGGGGCGGTTCAGGGTCGCCCTTGATCGCTCGTTCGAAATAGTCCTGCGCAAACGCGGTATCGGTTGTCGTGAAGCGATAGAGGTGCCGAAGACCGAGGTGGTAATTGGCCCATGCATCGAGTCCTTCAGGCCCCTTCAGCTGCGATCCGAGACTCGTTGAACGGGATGCGGGTCTCTAGCGCCGAAACCAGATGCGCAATGATCCGCGTCCGAAGGTCGTCGGTTTCGTCACAGGCGGATTCGATCCGATCTGCCCAAAGGATCTCGCGAGAACTAGTGTCAGTGAGTTCCAGCGTAACGGCTATTGTTCGGTTTCGGTTCTCGGCAATCCCGGATAGGACATAACGCGCCGCGAGCGCCGTCGCGACGAGATCCAGATCGACATTCTCCTGCCGAAAGCGGAAGGAGGAACCGCGCGCAATGACCGCGAGCCAGCGCAGTCTCGACAGCGCCTGGATGATCTCGTGCGGGACCGCTTCACACAAAATGCCAAGATCAGGCGACGGGCCGAGCGGCTGGAAGGGCATCACGGCAATGGAGGGCCGACCTGCGGGATGGGCGAGCGTTTCGGTAGGCGAGGCGGTCGAGGTCTTGGCCGGCGGGACATCGGCCACTTCAGCGACGAAGCGGAAACCGCAGCCATGCACCGTGCGGATCACTGCCTGGCGGACACCATCGTCCCCAACTGCCTGACGCGCGGAGCGGATGCGACTGGAGATGCTGGCATCCGAGACCGCTCGCCCCTGCCAGACCGCTGCAATAAGCTCGTCCTTCGATACCATGAAGGTGCGATTGTGGACGAGATGTATCAGAACGGCGAGAACCTGCGGCTCGACCTGCACAGGTCTGCCGCACCGGCTGAGCTGGAAACGCTTCGGGTCGAGTTCGAACTCTCCGAATGTCCACACCATGCGTAAGGCTACAGCAGAATCACGATCCTATACAGGATTTCTTCAGAAGTCCTTCAAGCACGCTCAGAGCAGCGGGATAGACTCATCCGCTCGATGGATCCGACCATCAAGAACCTGAACAGGAATCGGAGACCGAAGATGGACCAGCACGCGATCGAAACGAGACGCTTCGACACGCCCGACGAACGCCTCGACATGAAGGAGCGCGGCGGCATCTCCATCGTGAGGATGGGCGACGGTAGCGCCGGAATGCACGCGATCTTTGAGCCCGGCTGGACCTGGGAAGCCGACGAGAAGCCGCTGCTCGGCTCGCCCGACTCCTGCCCCATGCGGCACACCGGCTACTGTATCTCCGGAAATCTCGTCGTGCGCATGATCGACAGTGGCATCGAGACGCGCATCGGCACCGGCGACTTCTTCGAGATCCCACCGGGGCATGACGCCTACGTGGAAGGCGCCAACCGGGTCGAACTGATCCTATTCGCGCCGCCCGAGCACCAACATTGATGAGCTTCTCGCCGCGAACCAATCCACGCCAAAAAAATTGGAGGATGACATGCTACGCGTTCTGACAGGTTTGGCGCTCCTTACGTCCGGAGCCGCCTTCGCCGAGACCGAGATGACCGAAATCGACCGTCCGGCCTCTGAGCTGAACCAGATTCTAGCGCATCCCTTGGAGTTACCAGAAGGCGCGTTGGAGGCTCGAGTGGTCCATGCCACGATCGAACCGCGAACGACGGCCGCGTGGCACACGCATCCGACACCGGTCTACCTTTACATATCTAAAGGGACTCTGATGATGGAGGTCGAGGGTCAGGAACGGCGCCAAGTCGCCGCCGGGGAAGCGATTGCCGAACCATTGAACTCCCCGATGCGGGTGATCAACGAAAGCGACGAGACGGTGGAGATCATCGTTTTCCAGATCAGCCCCCCAAAGTCCCAGTTCCTGAAGCAGTAGCCACGGACATGCACTGGCGGGTCGTCGAACCTTCAGCTACGGCAGCCGTCTCGGCGTTGATCGGCATGGCATACATCAGTCTTTGAGATAGACTGGCGCTCGCCGCAGCGAGTGGAACTCAGACGGGCAATTCGGAAAGACGACGGGTTGCGATCCTGTCTGGCGACGTCGCTGGCTAATCTCGCTTTTGCACGACACAGCAATCCACGACGGTTAGCGCCGACGTGGGCTATTCGCCCGACGACGAAACCCGCTGGCACGGCATTAAGATCGACTGGAACCGCCCGCCGGAGGTCAAATCACCGCAGTGCTCTCACTCCGCTCCCTGCGGTGACGGTCTTGAGGAACGCCTCATCAGCGGCGCAAGCAGGATCAGGATGATTGCAAGAACTGTCGCGCCGAGAATAGGTCCAGCCACGGGCCGCTCGATAATTTTTAGAACGTCGCCGCCGGCGAGTAGCATGGCACGCCGGAAGTTCTCTTCTAACAGAGGTCCGAGTATAAACCCTATGAGAAAGGGGGCGGGCTCGAGCCGCAACAGGCGCATGCCATGACCCACAACCCCGAACAGAAGGACCATCCAGACATCAAACACACTATTATTCAGGCTGAAAGCGCCGATGCAGACGAAGCAGATGATGGCGGGGTTTAGGAACCGGCTTGGAACTTGCAATATACGCACCCAGAGCCCAATTAGCGGGATGTTCAGCGCCAGAAGCAGCACGTTACCGATCCAGAAGCTGACGATGAGGCCCCAGAACATCGACGGATGATCGACCATCAGCCGCGGGCCTGGGGTGATGCCGTGGATCAGAAGGGCGCCGAACATGATCGCCATGGTCGCACTGCCAGGGATGCCAAGCGCCAGCGTCGGGATGAATGAGGTCTGCGCTGCGGCGTTGTTCGCGGCTTCGGGGCCGGCGACACCCTCGATGGCACCCTTTCCGAAGCGCGTGGGATCGCGTGCAAGACGCTTTTCGGTGGCGTAGCTCATGAACGCCGACAGCGTCGGACCCGTGGCTGGCAGCGCGCCGAGAATGCCGCCGATCAGTGTGCCGCGCAGCGTGGGCAGGATCGAATGGCGAATATCGGCGCCGGTCGGCACCATTTCGCGCAGCGAGACCTTCTGCACCCGGTGCCCGCCGCTGCCCTTGCCGATGGCGCCAATCACTTCGGCGATACCGAAGAGCCCCATCGCCACCACCACCAGTTCGATCCCATCGAAAAGCTCGATTACGCCGAAGGTAAAGCGCTCTGTCCCGGTGTTTACGTCGATGCCGATCAGTCCCAGCATCACGCCGCCGAACACCATCGCCAGACCCTTAAGGGGCGATCCCTGCGCCACTCCCGCCGAGGCGATCAGGCCGAGGAGCAGGGCCGCGAAATATTCCGCAGCGCCGAAGGAAAGCGCCACGCTGACGATCGCCGGCGTTAGGAATGTCAGCGCGAGAATGCCAATCGAGCCGCCGACGAAGGAGGACAGCGCGCTCGTCACCAATGCTACCCCACCTCTGCCCTGTCGCGTCATAGCGTAACCGTCGAGGCAGGTGATCGCGTTCGAGGACGTGCCTGGCAGATTGAGCAGAATCGAGGCGGTCGAGCCGCCGTATTCGGCGCCGTAATAGACCCCGGCCAGCATGACAAGGGCGGTCGTGGGATCAAGGTAGAACGACACCGGTAGCAGCATTGATACCGCCGCCGAGGCGCCGATCCCTGGCAGCACGCCAACAAAGGTGCCGAGGAAGACGCCGAGCAGGCAGTAGAGCAGATTGGAGGTCGAGAACGCGGTCTCGAGCCCCAGCAGGATATTCTCCATCAGGGCAACCTTAGCGCCGCGATTGGCATCCCCAACAGGTTGATGAATATCAGACCTGTCGACACCGCCAGTCCTATTGAGAGCAGCACCACGTGGCGCAAGCGGTTGCCTGGCTCGGCCAGGGCAAGCGCCGCAGCGCAAAGTGCGGTTGCGGGCATGAGTCCCAGCCGACCAACCGTGGCGGCGAATAGGCCCACCGCGACGACCACGCCGGCAAGGGCACGCCAATTCGGCATCTCGATCGGCTCGCTACCGGAGGCGAGCGCTCCGCTCACGGCGATAGCGAGCCCCAGAACGGCGACGATTATGCCCAGCCCGACGGGAAAGAAGCCTGCCCCCATGCGTCCGAAGCTGCCAACGCCATAAGATATGCCGGCGAGGACGAAGCCCACGCCGGCGAAGGTCAGGAGGATGCCGGTGATCAGGTCACGCAGGCTCATCAGCACCGCGCGTCCCGTCTCAGTTTGCCACCGAGTCGCGCAGAGAGATCCACTTCGCAGTGTCACTCTCTACGAAATCGGTGAATTCGGCGACCGGCAGAGGATCGGGCTCTGCACCCTGTCCGGCCAATTGCTCCCGGACCTGATCAGAGGTCAGCGCTGCCTGAACGTCAGTGTTAATCTTCTCGATCAGTTCAGCCGGCGTGCCCGGAGGCGCGAAGAGCCCGAACCAGCCCACTGACGCGAAACCGGGCACACCTGCTCCGTCGACCGTGGGATAATCAGGGAACAGGCCAGAAGGCTTTGGCGTCGTAACCGCCAGCGCTTTCAGCGTTCCGCTCTCGACATGCGGCAGCAATGTCGGTGCGGGGCCGAACATCACCGTGATCTCGCCGCTCAACAGGTCGGTGACCGCCGGACCGGTTCCCTTGTAGGGGACGTGCAGCATTTCGGTCCCGGCCATCGAGTTAAAGAGTTCACCCGTCAAGTGCGAGGCCGATCCCACGCCGGACGAGCCGAACCGCGTCGAAGACGAGTCCTCCTTGGCTTTGGCGACTAGACCCTCGACGTCCTCTACGCCCAGAGTTGGGTTTACTACCAGCAGGTAGGGCGGCGCGGCGATCATGGTGATCGGTTCGAGGATGGGATTGACGTCGACCTCGTCGCCGGCCCCAACGCCCGCGTCGGTCGCGACCGACATCAGCGTTCCGGTCGACCCCATAACGAGCGTATAGCCGTCCGGCTCGGCCTGCATCGCGGCCTTGGCGCCGACGAGGCCGGATGCCCCTGGGCGGTTCTCGACAACCACGGGCTGGCCCCAGTCTTCGGACAGCTTCTGGGCCACGATCCGGCCGAGAATGTCCGTTCCACCGCCGGGCGAGTAGGGGATGATCAGCGACACAGGACGGTCGGGGTAGACTGACGCATCCTGCGCCAGTGCGGCTGCGGTGGTCATCCCAAGCGCCGCCAGCACGGCCAGGCTTTTTCCGAGCTTGTTCATTCTTGATCCTCCCTTGAGTGCGGAGCTCTTGCCCGCGTTGAGTCAGACGATCCGTGTCTGAAGACTGATCAGCCCCTCGATCTCGATCTCCACCACGTCGCCGGGCCTCAAGTAGAGGTCCGCGGCATTGGGTTGGGCGAAGGCTGTCCCCGCCGCGGCTCCGGTGGCAAAGATATCGCCAGGTTCGAGCGGCAGGTAGCGTGAAAAATGTGCAATGATGTCAGGAAATTTGTGGATCTGGTCACGGGTGTTGAACCGCTGCCGCTGCTCCCCGTTAACGGAACAACCGATCCACAGATCGGTGACGTCCTGCACCGCGTCCATGGTCACGATCCAGGGGCCTATGGGCCCAAAGCCCGGCATGTTTTTGGCGGTCCAAAACCGCGTCCCAGAAGCGACTTCGCGCTTCTGCACCTCGCGCGCGGTGAGATCGTTGAACAGCGTGATACCGAAAACATGCGACATCGCATCAGGTGATCCCACGTGAAAGGCAGGCTTGCCGATCACGAAGGCCAGTTCCGGCTCGTAGTCGAGGGTAGTGATGCCTTCGGGCCGCTCGACTTTATCCCCGTGGCCCGAGAGCACTGAGTTCAGCTTGATGAAGCCTGTAGGTTCCGAAGGGATCTCGCGAATCAGATCGTTGCGGCTGAGTTCATCGAGGTGCGCGTGATAGTTTTTGCCAACGCAAAGGAACTTGCCGGTGTCCGGGATCGGGGGCAGAAAGTGGAATGCCTCGGCCTCTGCCACGAATCCGCCGGCGCCATGAGTCTCCGTGTCCTCTTTGGATAGCTGGCTGAGCAGGCCGCGCACACGATCCAGCGCCGCCTCGCCGGCCGCGATCAGTGTCTTCGGCGTGGCGAGATCACCTAGCTCGCCGGTCCGCGCCGCCGCCGCCGCCGCGACATTTGCGACGCGCCCAGAAGCAAGCTGCGCTACCAGCCCGGCGGGGCCGTTGCCATGTCTGGCCAAGCCAAGATGCACCTGATGAATCCTCCCTATTGGTATCCCAATTCGCGCTTTGGCTTACCTTCTGGGTAGAGAGCGACCTGCAACTTGTCAACGGATTGCGAATTTTTGGGCGGATTGGTAAACCATTAGCCGATGAAGGAGGCGGGATGACCGCAAGTGTCGAGACGGTGCGAGACTATCTGGCTGATAGCATGGCCACGGGACTATTTACGGCCGGCCAAAAGCTGCCGACCGAGCGCGAGCTGGCTGAACGGTTCAGTGTTTCGCGCACCGTAGTTCGCGAGGCTATGGTGATGCTGGAGATTAACCGCTCCATCGTCCGCCAAGTCGGCCGCGGCACTTTTGTCGCCGAGGCGACGCCGTCCTCTCCCGTTCCACTCGAGTTCAGTCCCGCCGACCTGATCGAGGCGCGCACCGTGATTGAGAGCGAGCTGGCAGCGCTGGCGGTGCTGAACGCCGGTGACCGCGAAATCGAGGCGATCCGGGCCGCCTGCGAGAGTTTAGATCCCGACGCCACGACGCAGGAGTTCGAATTTTACGACTGCGCCTTCCACCGCGCAATCGCGGTGGCAGCGAAAAACGCGTTGCTGCTTGCAGGTTACGACTTAATCGCCACGGCTCGAATGGGCGCTGAGTGGCGACGGCTGAAAGCTTTTCGCCACGCCTCGCGCCCCGAGCGCCGCGGCGAGGTTCTGTCTGAGCATCGCGCCATCGTCGACGCGATAGAAGGTAGGGACGGTGCCGAAGCCCGTAAGGAAATGCTGCAGCACCTCTACCGCGTCCGGATGAACCTGTTGGGTCGCTGAGGACGGAAAAAGCATGGGACTGGATCTGACGCGGGTGCGGCTGCCGGAGCCTCTTCTACGCGGTGCACTCGACCACTCTGCCACCTCTCCGGCCGTCGCCCCGCTGATCGGGACCATCGTCTGCGAAACGACGCCCCCTATCGGGACAGTGATGTCCGCAAACGGCGCGTCTTCCAGTCAACCGAGGCATGGTCGGCGCCTTGCGAGCGCGCCGGTCTCTTATCAAAGCCGGGGGCCCGTGCCGACGGTGTGGCGGTAATGCCCCCATGCTTCGCGCCAATCTACCACACTCCCACGAGATCCTGCGCGGCTCGATACATCAGCGCCGCGCGCTCTTCGAGAAAGCCTCTATAATCACCAGCATCCAAGCGATCGATACATTTCTCGTTAAGAAACTGAGTCGACAGCACGTCTTCAGCCGGCGTTCCTTCGATAAGAACTCGGCGTAGCTCATCACTCCTAGGATCAGCTAGTCGCTGGCTTTCATCGGCGACGTAAATGTTAGCTAGCAGACGGGAAGAGGCATGGGCCTGGCCCGTCGCCTTTTCGACCTCATCGGGCGACAAGATCGACAAAAAGTGAGAAGCGGAGAAATCAAACATGAAGCTGGTGAGTTGGATCTCCTCGCCAGTTAGGAGGTTCCTAGGAAAAGAGTTGGCAAATGCTCCCGATACGGCGGCAGAGAGCGCCTTACCGCGAATGAAGCGCCGCTCCACAAGATTAATGGGCTTCATGTCGAGGCGAGGTTCTACGCCTCGAACTTTCCCCGCAAGCATGTCGGGTATGGATCTCACAGCTCGGGCAACATAGTGATCAGGCTTACCCCTTAGCGACTCGTTGAATGACACAGCCCAATACCATCGCGCCAACGCATCCAACGTCTGCTCATCAGCAGTAACTGCTCACGTCGGTGGCATTCTGTCTTGATTTGAGGGGCTGGATATGAGTCAAGATTCCCATGACTCACCCGCCCCGACGCTTGCTGACCGACGCTGATAAGGACGCAC
>NZ_JAZHLI010000113.1:0-7788 GCF_036549475.1 Aurantimonas sp. A2-1-M11
ACCGTCGCGATCCAGCGGTGCCAGATTCACAAAGCCCGCAACATCATGGACCGCCTGCCGAAAGAGCTTCACGCCTCGACACGCCGGGTGCTTCGCCAGGCTTGGGAACTTGATGACGCGCAGAAGGCCGAGAAGTTGATCCGCAATCTGGCGCGCCGGCTCGAGCAGGACCGGCCGGGCGTAGCGGCAAGTATTCTGGAGGGGCTCGACGAAATCCTCACCGTTGTCCGGTTAAAGCTGCCCACGGAGCTTCGCCGGTCACTGGCCTGCACCAACATCGCCGAGAACATGATGGGAACGATCCGGCGCGTCACCCGCAACGTCAAACGGTGGCGGAACGGCAAGATGGCCCTACGCTGGGTCGCCGCCGGCATGATCGAGGCGGCCAAGGGCTTTCGCAGGCTCAAGGCTCACAAGCAATTGCCTATCCTCAGGGCCGAACTTCTTGCCCATCGAGAGCGCCTCGCCGAAAAGCCCGTTGCCCCTGTTTCCAGGGCCGCGTAACCTTCAATCCGGCAACGCCGCTCGCCGAAGTTCAACAAACTNNNCGGCCATCGCGCCTGCGGCAGACCCAATCCCGACGAAAAATATCCCTCGAATTATCCAGCTTACGGCGCTTTGTTGAACCCCAAGTTGGATATCAAGAGGCATGAGCGGGCCGGCGACAAGACCTGCTGCGAGACCTGCGGCGGCTCCGCCCCGTGCACCGAAAAGGAAACCTGCGGCAAGAATGGGTATATAGAAAAAGTGCACGTAGGGCTGCTTCGTGCCACCGGTGAGCCAAACCAAAGCGCCAGATGCCATAATCAACACGAGTATTGCCGCTACGGCCTTCCACGATGAACGAGAAGTGCTGTCCGCGGCAAGCCGGGTGGAAGACAGCCATCCGAGCACCCAAAGGCGTAAACGAGCAACAACGCTAGAACTGCAGATCATGATCAGCGAGCTTTCGGTTCGAATTGGTTATCGCCCGATGTCTGATGCGGGTGCAGCATCATCTTGGCTATCGGATCGGGGCTCGGCAACAGCGGGTCGTTGTAACANTTGCAGATCATGATCAGCGAGCTTTCGGTTCGAATTGGTTATCGCCCGATGTCTGATGCGGGTGCAGCATCATCTTGGCTATCGGATCCGGGCTCGGCAACAGCGGGTCGTTGTAACAAGCTTTTCCGCTCAGATGACCTTGCGGAAATAAATTGGAGGAGGCGAAGCCCTCCAACGAGAATTGGGGCGGAGAGGAAGACGAGCGCAGCAATGTAAGGGCGCCCCACCGATGTATTGTCCTCCTCCTGTGCGGGAAGTGTGCGGCAAGCGCTCTGTGAGCTTTTCGTGCAACGCGGGGGCTGTTCGGCTGCAGTTATCTGAGAGACGTTCAAAGAGAAGCCAACAGCACGTTTTGCACCAAACACTGAAGCCATTCTTATACGAGGACCCATAATAGGACCTTACTATTTTTCGAGCTTGGACAAAGCGCTTAAACCGAGGGGGACTCCCGACCTTTTAGCAAGTGGGCTTTTGTGACTTGGTTCGACCAGCATGGCGCATGCGGCGGCGAGGAGGCGGTCGGCGACGGAGCGAAAGTCGAAACTATGGCTTTCCCTCCGGTTGCCTATTTGAGCAGTTCAGCGGAAAGAAGTTTAGGGGAGCAAACGTTTTTCTTAGTCTTGCATCATGCTGGATCGCCTCCTTTTTTGTCCTCGATGCCATCTATTGTGCGACCGACTGCGTCTATTATTGTCCGCCGCGATGCCTCCGGCATCGCTTCCAAGCGGCGGATTAAACTCAAACTCTCCGACGAAATTTGACCTGCGGGATCACTGATGCTTTCGTCCCCGAGGAGACGACCGACCACAGCTTCCATGGTCTTCTTGAGAACAGGGACGGTGATCGGCTTGGCCAAGAAGTCGTTGACGCCGAACTGGGCTGCGCGCTGAACGAGTTCGCGGTTGCCCTGGGCCGTCAGGATGATGAAGGGCGTCTTCTTCGTCGGAGCATACGATCGCACGGCCTTCAGCAGCTGGATTCCGTCCAGCTTGGGCATGTTGATGTCCGAAATAATGATGTGACAGGGTGTCTTCATCATCGTCTGAAGTGCCTCTTCACCATCGACGGCGACGACGATATGCTTGATTCCTAGTTGTTCCAGGGCATCGTGGACCAGCATCCGGCTGGTGCGGTGATCATCCACGATGAGAACTCTGATCCGGTCTGTGATAATCATGTGATCTAACCCTGCCGGTTCGCTATTAAATGTGATCTATCCTTGTCGGATCGCTACCAAAGGGAAAAATGCATGAAGGGTTCCTGAGTTCCAAATGACATTTTCCGCTTACAGAACATATGTTTGTCGAAACATCATCCCGTTAGGCGAGCATCTGCCGAGTACTCGCAACTGATGGCCCCATTCTCCGCGGCACCGGTTTGGTAGGCGACCCGCGGCATGACATACAGAGCGAGCTTGCCTCGTCCTGGGCGATGCGCGAGCCGTGCTTGTGCATCTCCAAAAGGCCCTGCGCCCGTCGCGGCCGGTTCGGGACAATCCATCGCTCGGCACCGTCGTACCGTTTCTGTTCTGTCGAAATGCTGTGCTGCGCGTCGGCCTCTGGCCGCGTCGCGAAGCCGGGCAGCACGTTGTCCCGTCGCGATCGGCGAGACTATGCGACTTTCGAGCACCATCATGCCGCGCCAGACCCTCTTGTCATCCTGTCGAATTGAAACGCCGCCTTTCATAGACCCGTCGAGCCCAATTTATTGCTGTATGGTCGCCCTCCGTTCTACGACTGCGCCCGGTGACAATCGTGAGCCCGTTCGAGAGACAGCCAACCGGATATTCGAACAGTAACGCAGAGCCAGCTCGCGCTGGCTATCGTTCTCGCTATTACGATGTTCGTGCATAAGCGCGAAGCTGCCCCACACCGGTAACCCGCAATGAGGCGTATCAATCTTTGGTTGCCCTTTTGCGCCACTGGCAGCTTTCTCCGGCACATCGAAACGACGTCACGGAGGACGATAGCATGGCACATTTGAAGGCACTCAAGCTGGCCAGCGCGGAGCCGGTCGCCGCACAGGCCGATCCCGTAAAGCGCACCCGCAACAAGGTGATGGAAGCCCTGGCGGAGCAGAAGCGTGCGGCCGAAGCCAAGATCGCCGGCCAGGTCTATGCACCCACGCATATGGTGTGGCGGAAGAACGAGGCGGGTGAGCGCATGCAGGTGGAAGCCCGCAAGCGCTTCCGGAGCGGCTGGTTCGAGAACGCTGCGGGCCAGACCTTCTTTGCCCTGCGCTATGCGGGGACGGTGATCGAGCTAGCCAAGGACAAGAACGCCATCGAGGTCGGCGAATTCGACAAGCTCCCGATGGTCATCGACACGCTCATCGAAGCGGTGCAGGCCGGGGAGCTTGATGCCCAGCTGACGGCAGCCGCTGAAGCGCGCGGCCAGATGCTCCGCAAGAAGCCAGCGGCTTGATCAACATCAAGGGGCGCGCGTTGACGCGCCCCAACAAGGATCAGCTGGCCATTTGTCGGAAGCTGCTGGATGACCTCGCGCTGTTGGACGAGGTCTTCAACCGAATGGCGCTGACAGTCGCGCAAACGCAGATCACTGACCATCAACGCCAAACCTTCATACTGCATTTGGCCACCGCCATGCGCGGAACAGCCGGCGCGAACCAGGTAATCCTCAGCTGGTGCCTCGGGGAAGAGAAGCCCAGCATTCTGTTCATCGAGCGCCAGTGGCGACGCCATTGAACCGCAATGCCGACCTCGTCCTGCGGGTGCTGGCGTTTCCCATCGTCATGGCCATCACCCAGCTCCGTGTTCTGGGGTTGGTCGGTGGTACGGCTTTCCTGCTCCTCGCCCACACGGACGTAGAGCCCGTGCGGATCATCATCTACGGGTTCGTAGCAGTCGCTGCGATCATGCTGGCAACGGCCCTTTCCCACTTCGGGGGTGGCCTGCTGGGAGGTGTAGTGATTGTTGTCGCCGTGATCGTCATGTGGAAATCCGAGGTGATCTTCGACCGCGTGATCCCGACATCGGATCGCATTCACCTGACCGAGAACATCCCTGTGTCGATCAGGCATTCCGTCTCCGGGGACGCCATCGTCGTCTCCATCATCAACAACAGCTCGGATTGGCTGGAGGCCACCGGCGTTGTCTGCCAGGGCTACTTCGCCGATGGCAGCCCGATGGAGCGTCCGTGGACCAAAACGGTTTCCTGGGGGCATTGGCTGGCTCCTGGCGAGGAGATAGAGCGCGCGCAGATCGCCAGCGTCTATCCCGATGATCCCAGCCGATATGATCTCGATCGGACGACCTGCAGAGTGGTTCATGCTGACTTCCGGCGAATGCCCGCGTTCATCCCCTCAATCGAATTCGAGCCGCAGAGCGGCAGCGGGCACAGCCTGTTCCACGTCACCAACGACAACTCTGTCACGATCTGCAGGCTCTGGTTTTCCTGCATTGGCAGCAATCGGTTTCGCGAGAGCATCTCGACGAGGCCTGCCTACAGCGAAGAGCTGGATTACCAAATCGAGCCCGGCGGGACCCTCACGCTGATGACGAGCGATGCGCGGTATGGCCTGACCAGCTGCCGGGTGTACGCAGTGAAGATGCTGTGAGCGTCAGCAGCGCACGGGACGGATGGGATAGCTGCTGGGCAGCGTGACCGCCACGACCGCTGCGGACGGCGCGCTCCTGACGCTGCACGAGCATACTCCTACGGGGAACACAGGCTGATCGTGACGGAGGCCCCAGCAGTATTCCGCGTCCCCCGGCAGATCGACGGTAGGAAGTTATTAGATAAACTCTTACCGTCAGGGGCTCGGAGAAAATAGATGGTCTCTACTGTATTACGGGGCTCCGACGCGCGCGCTTAGACGCGGCCGCCGCACGCGTAATCAAGACGCTAGCCAACGCGCTCCTGGGGAGCCTATCTCGGCCGAGAAAGCTTCAGCAACAACGCGTAGTTGACTATGGCTCTTTCGTTCCCAACAATCTCGAACGAGGTTACTTCAGGTGTTGCCCAGACAGCCGGACCATATGCGACCTGCGAGTCCACGAGCTTTTTCCACCAGACTTTATCGCTCTCCTCTGCTCCGGAAAACGTTGGAAACTCTTCCCACTCTATCGAGAAGAAGGGATGGAACCTAACAATGAAATGCCCCGACCAGCCCTGATCAACGCATTCGAGAGAGACGGATAGTTCAGAAAGCACCCTCCGTCGAGCGCTATGCAAAGGATGTGAGCTTGCCTCTCCGGGAAGAGATGATGCACGGACCCTCAAATCAGCACCGTTACCTGAAGTCAGTTGAGTGTCGACCGCAAATTTCCAATTTTCGTCGTATCTCAACGGAAACGTGCTGCGTTTATATCCACGCATATCCACTAGAGCAGTGTCGAATATTTGGAGGGCGCTATGGCTTAGAGGAGCCGGCGGGGATGAAGGCAAGAAATTTGTATCGCCAAATTGCCTTTTTTGTACAGGTAATTCTCCTGGCGTATAAAGTCTCGCGCAACGATAATCGCTAACACCGAAAAACATGATTAATCCTCTGTTTGTTATTATGTAAATATTTTATACGCTTTGTAGTTATCTACCGTCAATATTATTATCTATTATTATTATATAGTAATAAATACTTTTAGTTTCGTTGCTCCAAGATGAAGCTGCGCCTCGTAGAGCGCGTTGGGCGCCATCAACTCATGTCTGGCTTGTTTGGAAGGTTCTGAATGCGCCAGTTCGTTCGCGCAGCAGAGATTCAACGCCGATGGGTCGACTGAAGAGTTTAGTCAATATACTCTTCAGTCGACATTGGCTCCCATAGACGCTCTCTGGCTGCTGTCTCACCCTAGGCGTACATGGGTATGCGCTTTAGCCGTTACCGCCGTGGGTGACAGCCTCCTGACGCTGTACGAGCCATCCCCACTGCGAAGGGTAAGTGACGGCACGTGGCGCCGTACTGGCGTGGCATCATCCCGCCCGTCAGTCCTGCAGCTCCGCCTTCACCTTGTCGGCTATGAACGTCATCGACATGACAGGCAGGATCGTTTGGACGAGGCACAATCACATGAGTGGCACGGGCTACTTGGTAACCGGCAGCGACCTGATCGTCACGTCTATCGACGAGGTCGCGGTCTTCCGCTGGGTGGGAGAGCCAGTTCGTATCTTGTATTAGATATTCATACCTATCCATAACATCATCACTTACAATTTTATTACCGGTGTTTTCTTTAACATCAGAACGCAATTCGGTTTCAGACGAAGATGATGAGATATTGCCAGAGCTCTTGACTCTTTTCTTCCGAGAAAAACGTAATTTCTGAAAACCCCGGCACGTCGCCAGCCAGCCCACGAATGCCTCGATATCCGCGCGGCACCACCAATTCCGACCCGCGTTGGCCTTGTCCGACGGTTCTCCATCAGGCTCCGCAGGCTTGCCTTTAAAACCCTCTTCTATCCGGAATTTCAGGCAATAACGCGTCGTGTCCCGAAGGTTTTCCTCGACGGGACGGCTTACATCAAATGGCTTTACGTCCACCTGATACGGCGTCACATGCCCGTATACCCTCAAGGTGTCCGCGAACTCCTTGGCGGTCAGATCGCCCAGCTCCACAATCCCGTGAATATGAGGGCGCCAGATCGTGCGGGTGGCGTCCAGCACCGGGTAGATCGCCGCGTTCTCGAAATAGACCCTCGTGTTGCGGCCGGCGTCTTCAAGATCACTGACGCTCATCCGGTCCGCTTCCAGCCAGGTCACCCACTGGACGTCACCCCAGCGATCGTCTTCCCGGCATTTGCGATCTGCCATATTGCGCATCCGCCGCTTCTCCGCGTCGAACAGGGGAAGGACATTGCTCAGCTTCTGCGTTGGCTCCAAGAGTATCGTCACGAAGGCTAGCCGTTCGTTGGGCACTCCTGGAAAGCGCTTGCGGATCGAGATCGCCGTTTCCTTCCGACGGTAGTTCATAAAACAGCGGGGGCACGCAGCGATCCCGCAGGCTTTGTTTCCTCCCCAGGGGTCCAACTCCCCGCATTCGTCAAGCCTGAAAGCGGCATCAAGGGATGAGAGCCCCGAGGCTGCGGCCGCCAGCTGCTCTGCCTGCGCTTGCATCCCCGGCGAGAGCGCCGTGATCTTCCGGCTCCGGTAATGTCTTCCTGCGTGCCCGCCGTTCTTAGCGATCAGCGCGTCTCGTAATGTTTGTATTTCCATAATAACACCGTCCTTTCAGTGCTATTTATTAAGTATAATTACAGGACGGCCATAAATAGATGAATACGGAGGTTCTAATGATACACTACACATACAAACAGCTACTTGCCGAAGGCTTCACGCGTAGCCAAGTCCACTTCTCAGCCGTTTGGCTAGGCCGCAGTCCCCGCTACTATTCCAACCTGATCGCGACCCGGCGAGAACCCGGTGTCGCAACCCTCAACGCGCTCAGCTGCCGACTTCTAAGGGTTGCATTCCACGTTAATGCCAGCCAAAGCGCAAAGGTGCTTCTCGACTTGGCGGGGAAGCTAGACGACGAAATCTTTCGACGCGCGATCTTCAGCATTCCCAGGCGACGTACTCCGCCAAGTTCGACCTCAGGCACCCTGTCAGCAGCGAGAGCTGCAATCCCTATCTGCTGACCTTGTTGCAACGCGAAACGCCGCGGACCCATCTTTTTAAAAGATGGATGCCTCCGGAAACTGGCGGATTTCGTGCTGACATGATTCACTGAGGTCGCGCTTTCGGGAGGGGTCGGATGGCGGGACAGATCGGGTTTTGGGACGTCGAGGATCG
>NZ_JAZHLI010000114.1:0-7465 GCF_036549475.1 Aurantimonas sp. A2-1-M11
TCGAGGACTTCGCATAGCGGCGCAGCGTGGGCTCGCTGATGGTAAGCCGTTCGCAGGTCTGGGCGACGGTCAGAATGATGGTTTGATCGGACACGGGGTGCCTCTCCAAAATCTCTGGTTTTCAGGATTTCGGGCATCCACCCGGAGCACTGCGTCTTCACCGCAGCATGGGCCATCCGACCCTAGCGCCGTCTCATCCGAGCGCGGCAATGCTAAGAAGACATGGCGTGACACGAGCCGTCAAGTACCGTCACAAAGAAAAGGGCCGATCCGCTTGGATCAGCCCCTACGTTCCTAATCACGCGATGAATTTCGACCATTTTTCGTTATATTCATTGCGATCTAAATTCAGATAGTCGCACCATTGCTGCATCAGGTCCTTGCGTCGATCAAACGCATTGCCGCGCCGATAAGCCCTTTCGGTCTTATCCTTGATCGTATGTGCCAAGGCCATTTCCGCGATTGTATCGGGATGCAACGTCGTCTCGCTCACCCAATCGCGGAACGATGATCGAAATCCGTGGACGGTCAGATCGCCTCGCATTCCGCGAAGCATCATCAGCATCGCCATGTTGCTCAGAGGTTTGTTGCGTTTGGCACCGGGAAAGACATACGGGTTCCCGTCTAGTCGCGGCAAGCTTCTCAGCAATTCTATTGCCGCACTCGACAACGGCACCGCATGTTCATTGCCGGCCTTCATTCGTTCGGCTGGAATGGTCCACGTTGCGCTTTTCAGATCAACCTCGCTCCACGTCGCGTTCAATGCTTCTGACGTGCGGACGGCGGTCAGAATGGTCAGCAAGAGCGCTTTTGCGGAGAAGTCGGGTTTGCCTTGAAGTTCTCGCGCAAAAGTCGGAACCTCTTTCCAATCCATAGCCGAATGGTTGCCTCTGGACTGCTTGCCGTTCAACCAGTGCTCAAGATTGTCCTTCCATTGCGCCGGGTTGTGATGGTTCGTCCAAAGGTCATGCGTTTCGCGGTTGGACACGCCTTTTGCCTTTGCCGCCGCGATTACGATCTCAATACGGCTTCGCACCCGCGATGCGGTCTCGCGAGCGTTCTTCCACAGCGGCGCGGATGTCCCGTTTTTGGTGTGCGGTTGGCGCAGGACGTTCAACACGTCTTCCGTGCTGATCTCGTGCGGCGCTTTGTTTCCGACAATCGGATAAGCATACGTCGCCAGCGTGTTCTGCCATTGCTGAGAATGCTTGGCATTCTTCCACTCGTCGCGATGCTGCTCGATATAATCCAGCGCGACAGTCTCAAATGTGTCGCCGGATCGTTTGGTGCTCGCCGTGGACGCTCCATTGCGCATCACGAGCGGATCATTGCCGGCCCGCACTTCGAGGCGAAGGCCTTCGGCGCGAAGCTCAAGCGATTTCAAATCTGCCGCCGTGATCGGTTCGCGAGGGTCGATGATTTCCAGCGTCATCAGCCGGCGCGTCCCTGACGGCGCGGTATAGCGGAACGTCCAGCTTGCGGAACCGGCCTTGGAGATGGCGAGGGACAGGCCGAACCGATGCGCCCACAATCCGGGCTGACGGGCTTGGACGAGCGTGGAAATGGTGCGGGGGGTAAGCCCCTTTCGGGGGGATGCGGTCTTCATATGCGGAGCGTCCTTTTCGGTTGGTCGCCACGCTACCGCTCACCTTTTGCCGCTCACCAGTCGCCTATTTCCGGCTGAATGCTCATGGCGCTATTGATCGCTCCTGAGCGGATAAATCCTGTGGATAAACAATCAGTTAGGCGGAGAGATAAGCGGCAGGGGACGGTTCGTGACGGCGTGTGACGCCCCGTCAATACGGACTTCCTCTCCGCCATCCTGCCTAGCTAAAATGAGGGCGAAGAAATTTTCTGCCTGGAATGCGGGAAATCAGAAATCTCGCTAAAGCGGCATCTCAAGGTAGCCCACGACCTCGCCCCGGCAGAGTATCGCGCGAAATGGGACCTGCGCACGGATTACCCAATGGTGGCCCCGGAGTACTCGGCACGTCGGTCTGCATTGGCTAAGCGGCTCGGACTGGGGCGTAAGCCGAACGCGAAGGGAAGTCCCCCAAAAGCGAAGGAAGCGCGGGCCACTTCTAACCGTAAGACGTAGCAGCGGTCGGTGCCGATGTCGGTGTGCCAGGACTGATCCATGATCCTACCCTCGTCGACACCGTTCTCGGCCGCACTGGTGATGTAGTTCAGCGATGCTGCGGCTAGAGCCCATGCGAGGCAGCCGCCCCGGGATCGTCCGTCTCATCGGCTTCGCGCTCAAGGTCAGTGACAATAGACACTTCGACCGTTGTGTTGGCTGAGAACTTCTCGGCATTCCTTGCGAGCAGTCGTCGAGCCGCCGCTACTGCGGCGGCTTGGCCGTCGCAACGCTCAGCATGCTCGGCAATCATAGTCCCGTGCTGATCATCATCCCAGCGTGTGACGTTGACGACGGCGTACCAAACGCCTTTTCCGGTTCGGCGTCGTCGCAGAATTTCGTGTTGCCTCTCAGTCATCTCTGCAACAGCCCGGTAGAGGAAGGTATCGTCATCCTGATGGGTCGACCGCTCCCGAGCCTCGAACGCCAAACCCTTTAGCCCCGGCTCGCTGAGACCGCTAAGCGCCATCGAGATTTTGAAGAAATGCACAGATGCCCCGTCGAGCGCGCGCCTTGCCTTCCACGTTAAAGGTGGCCGCCGCGGCGCTACTCCCTTCACCTCCTTCAGGCGCTTCACCCCCTTCTTAGGCCAGATATCTGCAATCACCTTCTCGATGTCCGCTGGCCCGGGCTCCCAGCGGAACTTCTCTGCATGACGCTTCCGGCCGATTTTGGGAGCAAGAGCGACAACCTTGCCGGAGTCCCGAGACTCCCGACGCTCAACGTTCTGCATCGTCTGAAAGAAGCTCTCTTGAAGGGAATCGACTATCCGGCCCTCATGGTCGAAGTGCCAAATTCCACCCGTCGTCCGTATGATTTCCTGCGGCTGCCCTTCATCGTTGTCGATGACAGCGCTGAGCACGCGCTGTGGGGTGCCCGCGAAATCAGGGATCGCGTCGTTACCCGAAATCAACCCTTCTGCCAGGCGTCGCGAAATTCGCAGCGGCTCGCCTTCGGGTGGGAAAAGATAGTGACGGACCGTCAGCGGCATCGGGCACCCCAGTGAAGTCGCTGGGCACTCAAGCATCGGAACACCGGAGCCTTGCAAAGCTCAGCGCTCCCTATGTCCCGCTCCAGCCACTGCCCCATCATACATACCGGGCGCGATCAGCAAACGCCCCCATTACTTCATCGTACGGCGTACGCGCTCTTGAGGCTTTGACGCTCTCGGGCGCGGCCGACTTCGAGGGATTTGCCGAGTGCCCGCATACGCTCTTCAACGGCCTCGTGGGCGCCGCCTCGATCGTACCCTTCTTCCAAAATGAAGGCGGCAACCTTCGCCAGCTCGGACATGATTTCCTGCGGGAGGATACGATCCCGGGCTCGGTCGGCGAGAACTATGTGAATGATGCCCGCAGCGATGGCGCGGTCGATCTGGCGAGATTCTGGCACCCGGGTGTTCCGCCGGGCCTCTCGCCATCGGCGGCTCCGTTCCCGGGCCTTGTCACGCTGATCCTGCCGCATGTGAGTCCTGTCCTTCACCGGATAACGTTCCCGCCAGCACATGGGTCGCCATACGGGCTGCGCAGCGGCCAATGATTTCAGGAAGCTAACACGCAGGCCTCGTCTTCGAGGATTGCTTGCACAAGGTCGGCAAGCTCAATCGCTCTCTTCTCCATCTTCTCGATGTCGAGGTCGGGCGTCTGAATCTCGCGCGCAAGCGAAAGGAGGAGTTCTCGGTCTTCCGGGTAGGTTTCGAATGGCTTCACCTGACTGACTCCCTTCATCAGGGGCGTTGCTGTGATCCCGGTTCCGGTCGTTCAGCTCCGCCACTAGCTTCCATGTTGGTTTTTTCTCGTTTGTTTATTGGCTGAGGCGGTGCGCTGGCTTCGTGCTGATCGCCCTATGGGTCGGGCAGTAGGGCGAGCCCGGCGAGCGCTCCAGGTCGCAGTAGTGGGTTGCCATGTCCATGACGGTCCCACCCTCAGACAGCGGCCAGCGACACCCCGCCTTGTTCTCGACGATGGGCACGGGCGACGAACCGGGCAGAGGCTCGAAGGCATTGAGGGCGACCGCATCAATCAGCCTGTCAGATAACGCCTGTTCCACGGCTCATCCTTCCCGCGCGTGTGATGCGTGGAAAACCTTCCCCTGTCGCAACGAAGCGATTTCCAGCCGCTTGGCAGCCCTCGCGCGCACGCGCGCGTATTGGTCGCTTAATCGTGCTGCCGGCACAGGATTCCCCCTAAATCTCTCTATTTTATTGGACGGTGGCCGGGTCACGCGGCGATCCGATCAGGCGCCGGTCGCGTATATCTGCGCCCTGTCCGATGCCGCCGCGCCTCGAAGGACACCCCCAGCCCGTCGTCCGTCTGATCGAAGGAGATCCCGGCAGCTTCCATGGCTGCCGCGATCCTGTCGGCCGCCCATGCCGACCGTGGGAATGTGGTTTCCGACTCCACCCTGACGACGCTGTTGCGATGCACACCGGAGGCGTCCGCCGTCTCTCTCACCGTCCAGCCAAGAATGGCCCGAGCCGCTTTGATCTGCCGACCATCGATAACCATTGCAGCCCTTCGCTCGCACTGGCGCTGCCGGAAACCATGTTCCCGGCACATGCATAGCGTTATAACATAACGCTTCGGTTAGGCGAGCCTTCGCGCGCAGCGTTAACTCTTCGCAAACCAAGTCCTTCGCTTTTTCTCGACCCATCGAAATTGCGCCCGGTCCGGGGCGCTTACTCCTCATGGCAACCAAGAGGAGCGATCACGATGCGTGCCCTGTCCTTCCGCGAACAGACGAAAGAGGATGACCACGACCTCGTCGTTTATGGCTGCTACGCCGCTGCTACAGTGTGGTCTTTTGTGTGCGCATACTTCATCGTCGTCCAGTGACGGATTGGCCCTGACAAGGCCTTATGATGCCTGCCAGGAGGCGGGGAGAATGGGACAGATCAAGAGCTTGCTGCGACATGCCGCCATCGGCCTCGGCGCCCTGATGCTGAGTGGCTGTGTGGCCGAGACCGGCTACTACAGTGAAACCTACTCGGGTGTGAGCTACGAGGAGCCGGTCTATGCCGAACCGGTGTTCGTGATAGATGACCGGCCGCGCTATCGGCACCGCGACTATTACCGTCATCGAGATTGGAGCCGACACCACCGCGGGCGTTGGGACCGTGGCTACCGATACCGGGATCGGTACTATCGGTATCGCTGACATTGCACGAATGCCGATAACGCCTGCAGGGCGTCAAAGCCGGGCGACGACGCGGTTGAGTGGTGTCCATCTCGCTCGCCATCACTCTTCTTTCGACTCCTGCCTTGGCGGGCCCGGTGCCGGTCTGCTCCAGCGGAGATAGCGCATGCTGACGTGCATCGTCGACGGCGACACCGGCTGGGAACGCGGCGATAAGTGGCGGGCGCTGAACGTCGACATGCCAGAAATCAGCCAGCCCGAATGCGGAGCGGAGAAGCCGCTTGGACTGAAGGCGCGAGATCGGCTTCGTCAGATAGTGGACGGGTATCACATCGAATGGACAGGTGGCCGCGGGCGCTACGGACGCGAACTCGCCAACTTCATCCTTTCGGACGAGCGCGATGCCGCCATGGTCCTGATCGAGGAAGGGCTGTCACAGCCATGGCCGAACGACGGAAATCGGTGGTGCCGGTAGAACTCAGAGCGAGCCAAGCCGATCGATATGCTGGACAAACTAGCAGACAATGGGGCTCGGCTCACCGTTGCCTGCGACGACTGCCAGTGCACCTTTGGACTGATGCTTGCGGGCGCGCCATCGAGCAATTGGACGCCGCCTGACATAGTTGGGCTGGAAACGCCGGTCCGCTACGCCGGCTGCGGCAGCCAAAAGATCAGCTTGCACGTTCATGCCGCCCTGAAACTGAGCCGGGCATCGACACGCCGTTTTTGCACGCATGATGCGCGGCTTGCTGGGCGTGAGTCAGATAAGCAGCGCTGAAATCTGGTAGAGTGCCAAGGCACAGATCAGAATGCCGACGAGGCGCAGGAGCGGCTTTTCAGGAATGATCCTGACTGCATAGGCTGCGAGCGGCGCCGCCACGACGCCGCCCAAAATAAGCCCTCCGACCGCCAGTGCGTTCCCAGTCATGTCCGCTTGCCAACGTCCGGTCAGGAGCGCGATGAGAAAGGTCAACGACACAGCGACCGTCACTACGAACTCCGCTGCGTTGACGGAGCCGATTACGTAACGCGGCTGGCCCCCCGCTCCCAGCAGTCCGGAGGTGACCACTGGGCCCCACCCGCCGCCTCCGATTGCGTCTAAGAAGCCGCCGGTTGCCGCCAGAGGCGGAACGATATGAAGGGGAACGGGCTTTTGAGGAATTTTGCGAAACGAGCGCACGATCAGGTAAAGGCCGATAATGCCCAGATAGGCAGCGACATACGGCCTGACCACTGAGCCGTCGATGCCGGTGAGCACATAGGTCCCAGCGACTCCCCCGACAACGCCAAAGGGAACCAGCCGCCAGAACAGCGGCCAGTCGATGTTGCGGTTGGCAAGATGTGCGCCGCCAGAGGCCGCCGTGGTGAAGAGTTCCGCCGCATGAATCGACGCGGAGGCCTGGGCAGGTGATACGCCGGTAGCGAGCAGAACCGAGGACGAAACCACGCCGTAAGCCATTCCAAGTGCCCCGTCGACCAGCTGCGCGAGAGCCCCTACAACGGCAAACAAGAGGAAATCGAGCATTGACAGGGTTCCGAGCCGCAGGGTGGATCGAGCATAGCGGTTCAGCGATAGCGGGGAAGGAACAGAAAACTTCGTAGCCGCCGATGATACGGCGTTGTTTTTCCTTTCTGCATTGAAGGTTGGAACGCCGCCTCAGATGTGCCCGACCGGCTGTAGGCCCAGCCGAACACGGGGCACTCGCTATATAGACAGCAAACGCTGCTTCAGTTGCCGCATTGAGAGTAGCGGGCTCGCTCATGAGGCGAGCTGACGCCGACGACAGAACCGCGGTCAGCACTTCGTCGTTAACTCATCCGCGACGAAATGAACTCTCATGCGTTCTCCTGCCAATGGAGAACCATGTGACAACGAAGGGCTGGCCTTATCGGTAATGGCGACGTGCTGGTCAGCGAGGACAGGATCGATCTCGGACGACGCGGCATGGCGCTCACTCTCCACGGCTCAGCCAGGGTTTCATGACGACAGGATCGTGGATGTCCTTCGCCGGGGCGGCGTTGTGAACAGCCTCGTCAACATGCCGAGATCCGGGCACTCAATTCCCGGCCCGACGGCAAACCCGTGGTTTGTAGGTGTCGGTCGTGTCCCCACAGGTGGTGTAGCTCGGCGGTAGCGTCGCCGATCTCGTCCGCGCCCCCTTCATCGCGCTGTAGGACGGGATCGGCGACGCG
>NZ_JAZHLI010000115.1:0-7321 GCF_036549475.1 Aurantimonas sp. A2-1-M11
ATCGACGCATGCTGCGATGCCTGGAACCGCGCCACCAAAGATCAAGCCCGCATCCGGTCCCTCTGCAACTATCCCTATATCAAAGCGGTCAGTACATGAGCTGGTCGGTATGAGACGACCCACTCCCGGTCCGGCCCGCCGACTGGCGGGCTCGACCTCGTAGAAGGGCCCGCATTCCGCGCGCCCCGATACGGAGACACGGAGACGACGATGACCCAGCTTTCCGACACCCAAGCCCTGATCCTGAGCGCCGCCGCACAGCGGCCCGAGCACATAGCCCTGCCGCTGCCCGAGAGCCTGCGGGGTGGCGCCGCCGCCAAGGTGGTCGGCGCGCTGCTCAGCAAGGGCTTCCTCGAAGAGGTCGACGCGGACATGCGCAAAGGCGAGCCTGTCTGGCGCGAGACCGGAGACGGCCACGGCGTCATGCTGGTTGCCACTGACGCAGGCCTCGCCGCCATCGGCATCGAGCCCGAGGACGCGAACCCCGCGCCTGCGGGTGCGAAAGACGCGCCGAGCGACGCGCCCGCGCCGGACACCCCCGTTGAGCCCGAACCCGCGCCCAAGGCGCGCACGCCGCGCGAGGGCACCAAGCAGGCGACCCTGATCGCCATGATGGGCGCGCCGGACGGCGCGACCATCGAGGAGACCATGGCCGCGACGGGCTGGCAGTCGCACACGGTGCGCGGCGCGATGGCCGGGGCGCTGAAGAAGAAACTCGGGCTTGAGGTCACCTCCGAGAAGGTCGAGAACCGGCGGCGCGTGTACAAACTCCCTGCCGCCTGACGCAAGCGAACCCGACACGTTGATGACCGTCGTCCCTCTGGGGCGGCGGTGTCGCTTTCCGGCACCACGCCTCCTGCGAGCCTTTCTTGCCCGCGCGCCGGAGCAAGCCTCTCACGGTTGCAGCACGAACACTCAGGCTTCGAACGGCTCCCCAGCAGGATTGGCAACAGCATCCCTGGACGTTATCTATATTTCATGAGCGACAAGTCCGTAGAGACCTTGGCTGCACGGATTGCGCGCATCCTGACGGACCGCATCGTTTCAGGTGACATCGCTCCCGGCACCAGACTGCGGCAGGACCACATCGCCGCGGAGTTCGGCGCCAGTCACGTTCCGGTGCGGGAGGCTTTTCTCGAGCTAAAGATACAGGGCCTGGCCGAGGGACTGCCCCACCGCGGATTCCGCGTCACCGACTTCGACCTGGCGGAGCTGCGCGAGGTCGCCGAGATGCGCTCCAGCCTCGAATCGCTCGCGCTCCGCCACGCTGCGCCGAACATGACGCAGGCAATTCTGCTTGAGGCGGAGGAGGTTACGCGCCGCGGAGACACCGCTGACAACGTTCGCGACTGGGAGGCGGCGAACCGGCACTTCCACCGGCTGATCCTTTCGCCCTGCCGCATGCCGCGCCTTCTGCGCACGATCGACGGCTTGCACATCGCAAGCGCCCGCTTCCTCTTCGCGGCGTGGCGACGGGACTGGGAGACACGCACCGACCACGACCACCGCAGCGTCATCGAAGCGCTGCGTAAGGGACAGACTGAGCTGGCCTGCGCCACCTTAGCACGTCACGTGGGATGGATCGGGAAGCGTAAGTCGGCCGCAAAAAGTGCGGACATCATAGAGACTTACGAAATTCTGGCGTAGTTATCTATAATCTCTATTGAACGGTCCACAAAACTCCCTCTATTCGTAGATAACACAAAACTCGCTGACGGAGGGCCTCTCATGGCGTCACTCACTCCCACCCTTGAACGCTCCCACTCTCTTTGGCGCTCGATCGGCCTCGCACTCTCCGGCGCGGCTATCATCACCCTTGGCGCAAAGGTCCAGATCCCCTTTTGGCCGGTGCCTATGACACTGCACACGCTCACGGTGTTCCTCGTCGCCGCGCTGCTCGGTCCGCGTCTCGGCGCGGCGGCCATGGTCGCCTACCTCGGGGCGGGCGCGATGGGTCTACCGGTCTTCTCGAACTCCCCGGAACGCGGGGTCGGGCTGGTCTACATGGCCGGCCCCACGGGCGGCTATCTTCTGGGGTTCCTCGTGGCCTCCGGGCTCACAGGCTGGCTGGCGGCCGGTCGCAGCTGGATCGGGCGGACGCTCGCCATGCTGGCCGCGCTCGCGGTCGTCTACGCGGCCGGCCTCGCATGGCTCGCGACCTTCGTCCCCGCAACCAAGCTATTGGCAGCCGGTCTAACACCCTTCCTGCTGGGCGATCTCGTGAAGGTGGCGCTCGCCGCCACGCTCGTCTCCGGTGTGTTTCGACTGAAGGGACGCTGAAATGATCCGCACGGACTGGACGCTGGAAGAGGCGCAGGCGCTTCATCACCTGCCCTTCCCGGAACTGATGCACCGCGCGCAGACCGTTCACCGTCAGCATTTTGACCCGACCGCGATTGAGACGGCGAGCCTTCTGAGCATCAAGACCGGCGGCTGCCCGGAGGATTGTGGCTACTGCTCGCAGTCGTCACACTACAAGACCGGTGTGAAGGCCACCAAGCTGATGGGCGTGGACGAGGTGCTCAAGGCCGCACAGCGTGCGAAGGAGGCCGGGGCGCAACGGTTCTGTATGGGCGCCGCGTGGCGCAGCCCTAAGGACCGCGATATGGACAAGCTCTGTGACATGGTGCGCGGGGTCTCCGAACTGGGGCTCCAAACCTGCATGACGCTCGGCATGCTGACGGCAGAACAGGTGGCGCGGTTCAAGGAGGCGGGGCTCGACTTCTATAACCACAACATCGACACCTCGGCGGACTACTACCGGGAGATCGCGACGACGCGCACGATGGAGGACCGCCTATACACGATCGAGCTGGTCCGCCAGGGCGGTATCAGCGTCTGCTGCGGCGGCATCCTGGGCATGGGCGAGGCCGAGGAGGACCGCATTTCGATGCTCGTCACGCTGGCCACGCTGCCCGAGCACCCGGGGAGCGTGCCGATCAACCTTTGGAACGAGATTGACGGCGTGCCGGTGCAGGACCGCGCCACGCCGATGGACTCCTTCGCCCTCGTGCGGATGATCGCGCTCGCGCGGATCATGATGCCGGCTTCGGTCGTGCGCCTTTCCGCTGGGCGGACGCAAATGAGCGATGAGCTTCAGGCGCTCTGCTTCCTCGCCGGGGCGAACTCAATCTTCGTCGGCGACCAGCTTCTGACCACGGGAAATCCATCGCCCGGCAGTGACGCCGAATTGCTGGACCGACTTGGTCTGCACGTCGCGAAGGCGGCGCCGCACCAAGACGGCGACGGACGGACTTGACTCCCTTAAGGCGCGCGAAGCCCTCAGCGGACCATGAAATTTGTTGCGCTGGTCCTCTTCGATGCGAGCCGAGCATATCCTAAAGACACAAATACCATTGACTCGCTATCTGCTGTGGTCGCGAAGCTTATCGCGACCACAGTGAACCGCAGGAAGGTCCGCATGGCGGTTTCACGAACCAACGGGCGATTGATCAGATTTGATTATGCCCTGCCCACCCGGATCGCCTCGAACAGCCGGCGCAGGGCAAAGGACCGCGCGATGCTCACCACCGTGAACACCGCGCCCATCTTTAGGTTCTTCGCAAGCGTCGTGTGCAGCCCGAAGACCGGGAATATCAGAATTTGCGTCACGACGGCGACGCAATAGCCGACCGCCACGTTGGCGACGGCCTCGACCAGTGACATGGCCCGGCTCTGTTTCATGCGGCTGTATCCTCGTCCTTCGCTGATAAGTTCAGCCGCGCGGCCTTCACCTCGGCGAAGGTCCAGCCGTCACCATCGAGGATCGCCTCGCGGCCGGTCTCGCCCTGTCAGCGCTCCACGGCGACGTCGACATAGGCGGGGCTGATCTCCATCGCGAAGACGCGGCGGCCGTTGGCCTCGCCGGCGATGATCTGCGAACCGGAGCCGCAGAACGGCTCGTAGCAGAGGCCGCCCCGAGCGACGTGCTGGCGCATCGGGATGCCGAAGGCGTCGAGCGGCTTCGGCGTCGGATGGTCCGGCCGGTCGTCGCGGTGGAAGCTCGGCATCTCCCACGTCGAGGGCAGCGTGCCCTCCGCCACCTTCAGCGGCCGGTTCGGCCGCACCCAGCCCATGAAGCAGGGCTCGTGTTTCCAGAGGTAATGCGAGCGGGTCAGCACGCCGCGGTCCTTCACCCAGATGATCTGCTGGTGGACGAGGCGCCGGCCTTCTCCCAGCAGGCCTCGAGCATCGCCTGGCGGCGCGAGGCGTGCCAGCAATACCAGGCGGCGTTCGGCTCGATCGCCTCGGCGACGGCGGCAGCGACGAAGCCGTCGTAGAGTTCCGCGCCCTGAGAGCTGTCGTCCCAGGTGTTGCCGTAGGAGGCGGACCAGTCCTTGTTGCGGGTCGGATGGTTCGAGCCGTCGTAGTCGACGAGATACGGCGGGTCGGTGGCGAACAGGATCGCGCGCTCGCCATTCATCAGACGCCGGACATCGTCTTGGCTGGTCGAGTCCCCGCAAAGCAGCCGGTGCTCACCGAGGATCCACAGATCGCCCGTGCGCGAGGCCGGATTGCGCGGCGGCTCGGGGATGGTCACCGGCTTCGCGGGGCCCCCGGCGCCACCTTCTTCACCGTCCCCCTCCGGCACGAAGGCCAGCAGCTTGTCGAGTTCGCCGTCCGAGAAGCCGACCAACGACAGGTCGAAATCTTCGGCGAGCAGGTCGTTCAGTTCCGCCGACAGCAGCGCCTCGTCCCACGTGCCGAGTTCGGTCAGCTTGTTGTCGGCAATCCGGTAGGCACGGCGCTGCGCCTCCGTCAGATGACCCAGCACGATCACCGGCGCCTCGGTCAGCCCCAGCTTTGTCGCGGCCAGCACGCGCCCGTGTCCCGCGATCAGCTCGCCGTCCTCCCCCACGAGGCAGGGCACGGTCCAGCCAAACTTGGCCATGCTGGCGGCGATCTTCGCCACCTGGTCGAGCCCGTGCGCCTTCGCGTACTTCGCGTAGGGTTGGAGGCGCGACAGCGGCCACGTCTCGATCGCGTCCGGGGCGAAGCTCAGCGTCATGGTGGGTGGTTTCCGATGTTCAGGTGGATGCCGGTGGCTTCC
Source organism: Aurantimonas sp. A2-1-M11 (assembly GCF_036549475.1). Classification (NCBI taxonomy): domain Bacteria; kingdom Pseudomonadati; phylum Pseudomonadota; class Alphaproteobacteria; order Hyphomicrobiales; family Aurantimonadaceae; genus Aurantimonas; species Aurantimonas sp. A2-1-M11. The sequence continues at coordinate 5,051 of NZ_JAZHLI010000115.1, forward strand.
GGACTCCGGATGCCGCGCCGGACGCCACACGGGGTCCAGCGGCTAGCAACGGTGTAGGTTTGCGCGGCGACGACAGCATTGCAGCGCTGTGCCGGCGCGAGTAGATCGCCGAAGCCTCTTTTACATTTGGTCGAAGAAGTTCCTGGAAGCCGGCAAGAAGCGGCTTGCCGGCAAACGGCGCGTGCCGCGACCAGCGGCGAGGTGAGACGCTGCGCAAGCAGGCCCGCGAGCTCAAGGCGGTCGCCGGCGAACAGGCGCTGGAGCGCCGGATTGTAAAAAGGCATGATCACGGATGCATCCGCCAGCGACTGCGTAACGAACTGATCCATCTACAACGCTGCACTTTGCAGGCGAGGTTCTCTGCTGGGTGGCTGGAACGCGAGATGGAATGGCGCGCTTACGGGCCGAGGGTTCCCGAGCAACGATCGCGCGAAGTCTGCGGTAGCTGTCTATGGCTGGTCGCATAACCCACCGTGGGGAATACTTGATTTGGCTTGGCCTCACGGGTTACGAGCGGGCCAACCCCCCATACAACCTTGCGTCTCCCATGTTTGTCTCCACTGCCATTCTACTCGCCACAATCGGCCTCGCGGCCGGTCTCCTGATCGGGTGTATCGGGATCGGCGGCGTTGTTGTGGTGCCTGCGCTTGTCTATGTAGTCGGCATTCCAATCCAGACCGCCATCGCCGGTGCTATAATGGGCTATCTGTTCACCGGCTTGGTCGGAACGGCCGTCTATGCGCGCCACAAGTCGATCCGTTGGGACATGACCGTCTGGCTGTGGGCGGGTGCCATGCCCGCCGCCCTGATCGGCGCACGGTTCATCCAACTGGCCGACCCGTTGTTGCTTGAACTTTTCATCGGCGCGCTGGCTCTGCTGTCTGGGCTCGCGGCTCTGCGGCCGCCCTTTGCTGCCGGAGCAAAAGCCCAAAGCCTATCCAAGCCCGCTCTCGCCGCCGTCGGTGCCGTCACCGGCTACGCTTCGGCGGTGACCGGAACAGGCGGACCCGTCGTGCTGGTGCCGATCCTGACTTGGCTGAGGATCCCCGTGCTCACCGCCATCGGCCTCGGTCAGGCCATCCAACTCCCAATCGCTGTTCTGGCCACCGCTGGCAACATAGCCTTCGGCGAACCGGACCTGATGCTCGGCCTGCTGCTTGCCGTGGGACTGAGCATCGGCACCCTCGCGGGGGCCCAACTCGCTCACAAGATGCCTCGCGCTATGCTGGGCCACGCGATCTCAGGCGCGCTATTAATCGTTGGGGGGCTGATCCTGCTCAGGGCGGCGCGGCATCTTTTTTTTTCTGATCTGGTCACAATTTTCCGGGCGAATCATTTTCTATAGCGAAGCGGGAGTCGCCCATTGGCCGGCGTCCTGGCCTCGCAGGATCGCTCTTGGCGCCTTTCCCTGAGGGCACTTCCGCTGCCATTTGTGAGAGATTGTGGCCTATGTTCTGCGCGAAAAGCAGCCCATGCTCGGCGCCCTATTGGACGGCTCCCGCGATGATGTGCTCGCTTTCATGTCGGCCGCAATGACCGAATTGCGTGTCGGCGCGCCGACGGCGCACAAGCTGAAGCGCTGCAACCGGACCGCGTTGCGCGCCGCCGTCGCATTCTCGAGGTCGCCCCGGTCAAACTCCACCAGGTTGCCGACATCCTAGGGCCTGCCGGCCCCCCACCTCGGTCTCGTTCGCCAGACACGTCGACGATGCCGCTCCGGCAAGACGCCCGGGATGCTATCGAGATGGATCTGCGGGGACACGCGTGCGCCGGGGCGGACAGGCAACTCGGCAAGTACCTGGACGTCATCGATGCGCTGCTCAGTGTAGACCACATGTTCGCCTGAGATTGGGCGACCCGTCTCACAGTATGCAGGTTATCGAGGGTTGCGCTGGATATCCCGGCGCCGAGCCTCATGCATAGGAGACGGGCCATGAATGAGCATATCATCTACGTCGGTTTGGATGTTCACAAAGAGACGATTTCGGTCGCTGTGGCGGACGGGAGCAGACGCGGAGAAGTCCGCGAACACGGACAGATCCCGAATACGCCTGCGGCATTGACTCGTCTTTCGAGCAAGCTCTCCCAGCCGGGAGCGGCGCTGCGGTTCTGCTACGAGGCTGGACCGTGCGGCTACGGCATTCAGCGGCAGCTGAGATCGTGGTCGAGTAGCTCGGCTATTCGGCTTCGCCCTCACAGATCCGGGCATGCGGCTTTCCCGCACCCGGCTCTTCCCGGAAGTTACCCGCATGGTACCCTTCGTGGCGTCCA
>NZ_JAZHLI010000116.1:0-7012 GCF_036549475.1 Aurantimonas sp. A2-1-M11
AGCACCGCTCGCATCGCAGGACAGACCGCCTTCGGCGCCATCCGCGACATCGCTGCTACGCTCTTCGCACCCGCTGCTCAGACCCTCTGATGCCAGCCACCTGAGCAGTTACCATCAGCAGGCTCCGGACTTTGAAGCGTCTTATATATAACGAGTATTTGCCCCTCATACGGAACATAATCCGAGCTATAAATGCGAAGACGCGCGCCGCAATACCCTGCAGTTTTAACCAACCCATCTCTGACACGGTCGATAGCGGCGTGAAGAGCTTCACTTGTTTCGCCGCGCATCGTAAACAACGCATCAGGCAATGGATCTTTTCCAAGCTCAATTCCTAGTAGTTTAATCAACGTCTGCTCACTAACGCCGAAGCTTATGAATTCCAGACTGTGATTGATATCAGCAAATCTCTTCCATTGAGATCGAAATCATTTGACCACGTGACAGCACGCATGAAGTCGACGGTGTCGAGCTTAGTTCCGGTGTTATTGATCCGATCGAATATCTCAACAACTGAATTTACATCTTCTCGGGTAATCGTGACGATCGGAACCATATATTCCTGAAAGCGTGCTTGGAGGTCGATTACGCCGTCCATCCAACGATCGACATGAGTTTCTCCAAGAAATGTCTTTTGAAAATCCAATAACTCGCGCGGGTTCATCAGCGCCCTGATTGGTATTGATGCCTCAGAGTCCGGTGGCAACATACTCTGGTGCATAAATCTCCCGCTATCTAGATCAAAATGGACGTTCAACCGAGGATCACTGCGTTCTCCGTAATGGAACACTCCATAAAGAGAAGATAGTCTTTGCATACCGTCCAAAACATAGTTAACTGGATAGGTTATTTCTGTATCCAGGAAAATTTTATAATCATACGCCGCATCCCGAAGAAGAGGCGACTTGACGGTCCAAAGCAATAAGCTGCCGATCGGGAACCCTTTGTATATACTTTCTAGCAAAGAAATGATTTGATCCTCATCCCAAACCAGGTTTCTCTGAAGGGCCGGAATTCTAATATCGCCCTTTGCGATTCGGCGAAATATAGTCGTCAGATGGTCGACAGTCGGGCTTGGTGGCAATGTGTCGGTCACTCTTCGCCCCCATCCACTTTGACTTTTTTCTTCAGCTCCACGATCATTCCTTCCAGCAGATGCAATGTATGTCCGAAATATGCGCCTTGGAATTTCGGACTCGCTGGCCGCCATTTCCAGTTCGGCTCTGCATTAACGTCGCCGGTTCGCTTATCTTCGTAGAAGACGTGTGTCAGGTCATTTAATACATCTTGTAATTGTGTTGTTGCCTGGATCTCTTGGAGATATCGAAGAAGTCGTCGAAGTGGGCGGTCGTCTCTACGCCGTCATCGGATCCGGCGGCTTCCTGGGACTGGGCGAGAAGCAGGTAGCCGATCCGGACGATCATTCACGATTGATCGATGCTGCCTCCATATTTCGATCGTGGCAACCTCGACCCCGTCGCTCCTGTTGGAAGACGAGCGAAAGGTGACAGAACCGCGCAAAATTAAAAAACGCATGTGCGACGTAAACTTAGTGTAACGTTAGCGTAAACCTCCTCATCGTAAAAGGTGGGTTTCGACCGTTCTGTCTGGCTGACAGAAAATCCTGACGAGCCGGCAGTGTAAACCAATTTCGGCTCTAAATCGGCATTGAAAGACGCCGATGTAAACTTTTGTCACCCATACAAGCAGTCTTGTCACCTTGCCAGATCTTCTGCCGTTGCCGGAGAAGGCAATCGGCCCGTCGGCCCGTCGTCTCGTTTGCGGTTGCCGGAGCGCAGTAGCTCTTATCACCCACCATGTGCTCGTCGTCGCTCATACAGACTCACTGGCGCGCCGCCTTGTGTCGAAGCATGAAATATCATGGGAACCGAGAACGCTCGCCAGTGGGCCCCGGTAAGCGTCTTAGATCAAGCGAGCGAGAAGCTCTCCGGCGCCGCGCAGATGGTCACTCAGTCAACCACACGTCCCGTCGCTCTGCCTTCATCAAGGTGACGCATGATCGGCGTGACCACGATACCGTGTATGACAATCGACATCAGAACGACGAGGCAGACCGTCACCCACAGGAACTCCGCCTGGGCGAATTCGGCCTGCCCCAGCGCATAGGCAAGGTAGTAGAATGACCCGAGTCCGCGGATGCCGAAGAAGGCAATCACCGCCTTCTCCTTTGCCGGTGCAGAGAACCCCATAAGGCTGATCCAACCGGAGATCGGGCGAACTACGAGCAGGATCAGGACCGCGAGAACGACGACCTGCCAGTTTAGGGCGCCGAAGATCGAACCCTCGGCGATGGCCGCTCCGAAGCAGACCAGCAGGACCATCATCACCAGCCGCTCGATCTGCTCAGCGAAACCGTGCAGGCGCTCATGGTAATCGTGCTTTCGCTCTACCGAGCGCATCGCCAGCGCCGCCACGAAAACCGCCAGGAACCCGTAACCGTTGATCAGCTCCGTGGAGCCATAGGCGAGGCAGGTGATGCCGAGCGCGACGAAGCCGTCGCCGGTCTCCGAAAGCCCGGCGCGGTTGGGCAGTCGGAACATCAGGTGTCCCATGATCTTGCCGCCGATCCAGCCGCCGGCAATGCCGGCCGTGAGCTTCCACAGGACGTCCACGAGCAACCAGTCGGCGAAGAACGGCTCGCGGGATAGCTGCGACAGAGCGATAGCGATCGCGAGGTAGACGAAGGGGAACGCCGCGCCGTCGTTGAGACCCGCTTCAGACGTAAGGGCAAAGCGCACGTCGTCATCTTGGCCCGATTGAGGCGGGCCGACCTGGACGTCGCTTGCGAGAACCGGGTCGGTGGGGGCGAGGGCCGCGCCGAGCAGGAGCGCTGCGGCGAGATCAAGCCGGAGGATGGCTCCCGCCAGAAGAGCGATCGCGAGGATGGTCAGCGGCATGGCGATGCCGAGAAGCCGCCACGTGCTTTCCCAGCCGCGCCAGCTGAGGGCACGATCGAGCTTGAGTCCGGCGCCCATCAGGGAGACGATCACGACGAACTCGGTTAGGCGTTCCGTCGCCAGACGGTTCTCCAGCGGGTTCGCCGCGATGACGGGAAAGAGCGGCGACCAGACGAGCAGCATGCCGATGACGATACACACGATCGGCAGCGAGAGCGGCAGCTCCTTCAGGAGCATGGGCAGCCAGGCAGTCAAAAGGACGACGGCACCGAAGACCGCGAGGAGAAGGATGTAGATTTCCATCGCGCTATAGCTGCAACGCCGTGCTGGAGTGGCAATGCCGCCGCACTCCGCCGCGCATTCCGCAAGTGGCTGATCAACGCTCGCGTTCCGGACGCGTAGCGCTGAGAAGCTCATACAGACTCACTGGTGCGCCTCCTTGTGGCGGAGCATGAAATCTTCTTCGGAACCGAGAACGCGCGCCAGCGAGCTCGTATGGCTCTCTCAGAGGAGTTGAGGATAGGCTCCCGGCCCTCGACGCCCGCAGGCGGCGCTCCCTTGGACATCCGCAGTCATACCTAAGACTTTGCTCCCTTCTGATGTCGCTCAGCCCCGCACAGATCGCTCAGCTCGAGGCGGAGCGCGACAGCGACGACGCCTAGCCCGTGCTCTCGCTTTCGCAAAGCAGAAGCGCAACGCCAATCTGGCGAAGCAGACCGCAGCCGCTGTCGATGCGAAGATCAGGGCGACAGTGCAGTCCGAAATGCGCGCCGCGTCCCGAACAGGTGGCTCATTCGGTCGCTGATCGCGCAACCGTCATAGTGAGTCACTGCCGAGCGTCAGTAGCGCTTGGCTAGGGAGCTGACTGACAAGCCGCATACGCTTGTCAGGGACTCGCTGTGTCGATCTACGCGCATGTCGGCTCCTTATCCGAGGTAGCATCTGTAGCATCTCGACGGCATCGCTTTTGACGGACCAGTCGGACGGCACGGATTGCCGCAAGCCCGACACCCGCTTTGATATCGAGGGACCGCTTCTCTGAGCCGGGAGTTTTCTTTGAGCCGGGACAGATCCTTCATAACCGGAAGCATCCACGGGTCTCAAAGCTATCCCGGAAATTTCCGCTTTTTCTCTCTATATTTAACCTTCTTTTTATAGCTTATAACAATGGGGGGGGAAAGCGGAAATTTACGGGACACAATGGCGATCAAGAGCCTCTCCGGTTGAGAAGAATCTCTTAAACGGAAAGCAGCTAAGGACTGGACGGAGTTTGGCAATCACGTCTTCGGGTTCCTTATGCGTTGACGCTTCCGGTCAAAAGCGTCTTGATTTCGGTCGACTCCGGCCGTCAGACTATGTTATGTTAGATGAATGAAACCGGATCGCCAGGAATGAAAAACGTCGCCATCCCTGACGAAACCTTCGCTCAAGTCTCGGCGCTTGCAGCCGAGCTTAGCCTCAGCCGAGGCGAAGCGGTTGCGACCGCTATCCGCGGCGACATTGAGCTTCGCGGTCTCGGCTCGAAGATCGGACTACCCGGTTGGTCGTTCTCGCGTGAAGGCGACGCGTTCCATGTCGAGACGCCGATCGGCGTGATGTATTGGCCGCTCAAAGTCGCCAACGCCTTCGTTCTGAATCTCGGTAAGCTCGCAGTCGGCGTTTCGTCTGCGACGATTTGGGACATCGACGCGGGTATTCAGATCGCCCGCAAGGGCAACGGCCTTATCCTGACGCGCCGGGTCAATGGCGGTGATACTGCCGACGACGGCCGAAAGACCTCGATCACTCCTTCGATCGCCGGTGCGATCATCGCCGAGATGACCCGCGCCCTCCAATGCAAAAGAGCCGAGGATCGCAGCAACGATCCCGGCCAGAAAGCGATTAGCAAAATGAGCGATAGCAGAACCGATTCCGCGGTCCAACGCAACATCATGCCCGATGTTGAAGGTTGGTTGCAGCAATACCACGACGATTGCCGTGCCGCGAAATATGACCGTGTCTGCGAGGCGAATCGCAAGTCAGCCAAGGCTGAATACGCGGCGAAGGTCATGGCTACCAAGGGGCGTCCGGTTCGCTCCTACATGCCGACGAAGGACACCCGACCGCTCGCCAACCTGGAAACTCGCGAGGAACGCCGCAGACGTCAATCGCGTGAGCAGAAGCGCAAGAAGCTCGGCCTGAACGCGCGACCAGTTCGGACCCCCGAAGAGAGGGCCGAGCACGAGCGCAAGATGAACACCGAGCGGAAGAGAGAAAGCCGCGCAGAGGCGAAGGCCAAAGCGGAGCAAGCGAAGCACTTGGAGCAGAAGCGGCACCCGGAGTTCGGCCTGTTCTAGCCTATAATGCCCGACGTGGCCCCCGCGCATTGCAACCCCGAGGACATGGCTAATGATTGCGATCTCCCGAAGCGCCGTCGCGGGACTGACCGTCTGGAGGCACTCGGCACATGGGCGACACGGTCGACGGGGGCATCTCGACCACCAGGCGAAAGAGGAATAGCATTCCTGCCGGCTGTCGGGACGGAGACTGCTGGAGGAGAAGGCCATGCCGATTTTTCTCGACCGTCACGATCTCAGCGGCCTCACTGCATCTGACATCGCCGAAGCCCACCGCAAGGATCTGGAAGTCCAAGAGCGTTACGGCGTTCGCTTCCTGACTTATTGGTTCGATGAGGCCAGAGGAACTGGATTCTGCTTAATAGACGCGCCAGATATTGCCGCAGCAATGAGAGTTCATGACGAGGCACATGGTGACGTGGCGACCGATGTCATCGAGGTGGATCTCTCAGCCGTAGAGGCGTTCTTGGGCCGAATTGCTGACCCGACCCCCAGCGGACCGGACGCGACGATGAGAATCGACGCGGCCCTTCGTGCGATTATGTTCACCGACATCGTCGATTCCGTCGGCATGACTGCGCGACTGGGTGATATGCAGGCAGTGGAGATGGTCCGAGCACATGACGCGATTGTTCATAGAGCGCTGAAGGACAATGGCGGACGACAGGTTAAGCATACAGGCGACGGCATAATGGCCTCGCTCGATGATGCCGACTCTGCGGTGCAATGCGCGCGCGCGATCCAGCAATCATTCGATGCCTTTAACCTGGCAAGCAGAGAAAAGCTGCATATTCGGATTGGCATCGATATCGGTGAGCCGGTTGCCGACACAAATGACCTTTTTGGCTCAACCGTCCAGACAGCCGCTCGATTATGCCAGTCGGCAGATCCGGAAACGATATTGGTATCCGATCTGATCAGGGTTGAACTGAACCATACCTTTGATCTGATCGAACTCGGTTTGCGTTCGTTGAAGGGGTTCGATGGCGGGGTGCCCGTATACGAAGTTCGGTATCGATAAGATCCCTGCGGTCTCAGCAGCGCCGACTCCATCATGCATTCCGGGAGAGATCTGTGAAATCGGAGGAGTTGAGGATACGTCCGCAACCACGCGGCCCGAAGGCACTATCCCTCTGCGAATGTCCGGCCAGTATCTAGGACTTCGAGCGAGCGGACACTCAGGTCACCCTAAGCGGTCGACAAAGTCCGCCGCCTTTAGATGGCTGTAGCGCTGCAGCATCCGGAGCTCCTTGTGACCGGAGATCGTCGCCGTCTCGATGACGTTGAACCCGCGTTCCAACAGCCGGGTCACCGCCTCGTGGCGGAGGTCGTGGTATCGAAGATCAGGGATGCCCGCGCGACTCCGTAGATGGCCCCAGGCTTGCTCCACGGCGCTCTTGGTAGTCTCCATCACCCTGTCACTGGATGGCTCGCTGGCGAGGCTCCTGAGCGTTTCTGTAGCACGCTGGGACAGGGGGATATCTCGGCTGTCGCCATTCTTCGTCATCGGCAGATGGGCAACGCGGCGATCAAGATCGACGTTGTCCCAGGTCAGCGACAGGATCTCGCCCTGACGCATCGCTGTCTCGACGGCAAGGATGATCATGGGGCGCATGAAGGGATTACGGCCCGCGTCAGCGGCTTCCTGCGGATTCCGACGAAGCCGGCCATGCATTCCAAGATGAAGCCGGCCACCTGTTCCGATTTCATTCCGGCCGCCGTTCCGATTTGAAGCCGGCCACCTCCTGATCTGATCCT
>NZ_JAZHLI010000117.1:0-6933 GCF_036549475.1 Aurantimonas sp. A2-1-M11
CGGCGGAATCCCGCCAAACTGTCGATGACCAACAAACGATTGAAGGCCGGGTGGAACGAGAAATTCCTCGTCAGCCTCATCTCGTGAAATTCAACTCACCCGATTCCCCTGCTATCGCCGAGGGTTCGTTGTGCAGCCTGAGTTCTAGGGCACAAGCGTGAGCGAGATCCGTGCCAGAACGCTCGAAGGCCCTTTCAATCGGCTGCAAGAGATTTCAAGCCGTCACGATCAGAGTTGGTGGCAAGAGGCTGCTCGGGTTGCGTTCCGAAGACCAGGTACGCAGCCATGGCAGCCATCATGCAAACGGAAAAGATTGTGAAGACGAGGGCGCGTGTTACCGCGCGTGTAACAAATCGGAGCGTCACGCGGTCATCCTTCACTCGGCCACCAAGGGTTCATCGGGAGACTTCGGCGCAGGTTGCTCGAAAAAAAGCGCCGCCCTTATCAGATCCTCTCGAAGGGCGTCCTTCTGCTCCGAGATCATGCGAGGGATCAGGAATGCATCCAGGAGGAGCCATGATCCGGCTACGATCAGCAAAATCACCCCAACCCCGAGGGCCAGGGTCAGCCATCCCAGGACGAAAAGGGCCATGAGCGTGACGGCGCTTCCTGTCCGCCCAATATAGAATCGATGCGCGCCGAGGCTCCCGACAAAAAGCCACAGCAGATAGGCGGTGACGAGGGACTTAGCCTCTCTCATCACCCTTTGCTCGATCAGCATCCGCTCCTGATATGATAAGCCCGCAACCTTCCACATGCACTTCTTCTCCACAGAGCGCCAACTGAGGCGAACCTCGCGGCATCGGTAAGTCCCAATGCACCCGGTTCTGCCCTAGTAGCGGCCCCTCTCCGCAATCCAGTAGGGGGCTCTAGCAGGGGGTTGCTGAACCCGCACTGAACGACCCGCTTTGTAACTTCAGGTTCGCAGACGTCGCGGCTGCGAGAAGGTTCCTCACTCGGAGCCGCTCCCTTTCGTCGAGTGTTCGACTGAGGACGTCATGGCTCCAACGGCCGTGATCACGCGGGCCTGCATGGAATTCGCGAGAGGTTTCCTTCCGTCGTGTGGGTCATTTCATGTCGGAAATTGGACAACGCCGCCACGGTGGTCGCGAAGACCCTAACAATATCAACGATCAAGGCGACGCTCAGCCGCCTTGTTGATGAATGCTAGATGAACAGAATGATCGGCCCGGTTTAGACCCCCACGGACCGGGAGGAACCAAGCCGCTTTGGGTCCTGTTTACCCGCTCAGACTGCGCTTCAGCCCGATGAGAAGCGCGGGCCTGAAATGGGAGACGAACTATGAAGCTGAATACCATGCTTGCCGCCGGGGCGGCGACGATCCTCGCCGCCACTGTGGTGCCGGCGTCCGCTCAGTCCACCGTTTCTGCGACGACGGATCTGAATGTGAGGGCGGGTCCTGGCCCGAACTACGAAATCGTCGGGATGATCGGCAACGACGACACGGCGACCGTGGAGGGCTGCACCGAAAGCGGCTCCTGGTGCCGGGTCACAATAGAAGGCACGTCGGGCTGGGCTTACAGCCAGTATCTCACTGCCGATGCGGGTGGAGAGACCGTGGTCGTGACGGAACGCCGCACGGAATATCCGGTGGTGACCTATGAGGACAGCGGCGGTGGCGGGGAGGTCGCCGGTGCAGCGACAGGCGCTATCGCAGGCGCGATCGTGGGTGGTCCCATCGGCGCGGCCGTTGGCGGCGCTGCTGGCCTCGTTGCCGGTGCGGCCCTCAACCCGCCGGACGAGCGGATCGAGTATGTCCGTTCGAACCCCGTGGATCCGGTGTATCTGGAAGGCGAGGCGGTTGTCGGCGCACAGCTCCCCGAGACGGTCGAATTACAGACGATCCCGGATTACGAGTACCGGTATGTTTACGTGAACGGCCAGCCGGTTCTCGTTGATCCGAACAACCGTCAGGTCGTTTACGTCGTCCGGTAAGTGCGCCGTTAGACGAAACCATGTCGGCATCCGCTGCAAAAGGCAGGATGCCGGCTTGGGATAGTCCCCACTATCCCTTTGCAACTGCCGTCCGGTCGTCCCCGTCGTTGGGGCGGCCGTACTTTTGGTGTCTGCAGAAATACAGCAGGAAAAACAGACAGTGATCGAGTGGATCAGAGCAAACCATCAACTGATCAGCATCGTTATCAATGGTGCGATGTTGCTCGTTTGGATAGGATATCTGCAGATATTTGTTCGCAGTTACGTTCGCCAAACTCGCCCCAAGATACTGATCAACCGTGGAGGGAGCGGCACTCTTGATGCGTTATGCCTTGTCAGTAACATGAGCAGCGACGCCATCTACGTGGAGAGCATTATCCTCACGCTCCAGACGGCAGACGACGAATGGACCTGTCCGGTGACCGAACTCGATGGGATTGAGGAGTGGGACGAGCCGACCGATCTGAACCTCAGAACCCGGCAGGGCACGCTGGACCCGGGAAAGGTCAGAAATATGGGCACGTTCCGTAAGATCATTGAGCATGCGTTGCGGGCGAGTTCCGACGATCCCGAACTCGGGACCGATCGTTGGGAAAGGCTGGTTCGCTTCGATGTCCGCATCGTCGCGACATACGGATCCGAGGATCTTCCGATTGGAGCGAACCGCTGGTTCACCCTCACTTGGAACGGTGGGACCGCCGCTATGCGTCCCCTGACCGCAGGCACGGTGCAGATCCGATCCCGCCGCGAGCGCGGGAAGATCGCGAGGCTGCTGGATGCGGAGGTTCAGAATTGACGGTGGCGGCATAGGACGGAGAACGTCCGTCAACGGTACCTCCTCGGAGCCAGATTTCGATTAAGCGCTTGTCGCCCCGCTTCCGTCGTCATCCACATACTTTCTTTGCGGTTTGCCGGGAGGAACGATTATGGACCCGCTTTTTGCCGACTGGGGTTGGATCAAGGAGATTGAACAGGCAATTCGGCTGCTCGCGGCGGCCTGCCTGGCGGGGATTGTCGGGTACGAGCGGGAGCGCGGCGATAAGCCAGCCGGCCTGCGTACCCACATGCTCGTCGGCATAGGCGCCTGTCTATTCACGCTTCTCATGGTGGAACTCGTCGATCGGTTTCAGCAAGACGGGGTACAGGCTGATCCCATCCGTATCGTGGAGGCGATTACGGCCGGAATAGCGTTCTTGGCGGCGGGAGCCATCATTCAGTCCCGGGGCGAGGTGCGCGGCCTGACGACCGGTGCGTCTCTATGGGTTGGTGGAGCTGTGGGGCTTGCGAGTGGTCTCGGAGAATACATCCTCGCCGTAATGGCCGTGGTTCTCACCCTGATCATTCTGCGTTTGCTACGCCTCGTGGAATAGTGCCGCCTGTCAACGTCGGAGCAAAACCGGGCCAGTGGGGCGGAGTGAAAGCAGGGCACCTGGCCGACAGGGGCGCGACATAGGAAAGGGCCCGATCGGGCCCTTTCCTATGTCGCGCCCCTGTCGGCCAGGTGCCCTGCTTTCACTCCGCCCCACTGGCCCGGTTTTGCTCCGACGTTGACAGGCGGCACTATTCCACGAGGCGTAGCAAACGCAGAATGATCAGGGTGAGAACCACGGCCATTACGGCGAGGATGTATTCTCCNTTGGTCCTCCCTTGCCGCGGCAGCCCGACGTCGCCCGGCGGACTGCTTGAGGCGGTAGCTGTCGCCGTTCATCGTCAGGATATGGACGTGGTGCGTCAGACGACCGAGCAACGCGCCGGTGAGCCGCTCCGACCCCAGGACGCTCGTCCAGTCCTCGAACGCAGGTTCGAGGTGACGATGGTGGAGCCGCGCTTGTAGCGCTGCGAGAACACCTCGAACAGAAGCTCGGCACCCCGTCGGTGTGAATAAGCGCGCAAGCGGGATCCCGCCTCCGATGACTTAAGCGCCTTGATATAACTTCGGGAAATCAAATCGACGGGGGTTTATATCAGCGTCGATGGGGACCCCAGCGCATTGGGTTTCAATAATTAAATTAAGGAGTTAAGACACTTGTCGCCGGGGTCGCCATTCCGCGCTTATTTACAGGATAATCCCCGTGCGAGCGATAGTCTAACGTCCTGCGGCACCAGAAATGCAGGCCAGTAGCCCCTGATGGCAGAACGGCCCACGCTTCTGCTGGTTCGCGAACCCGCGACGGCGCGGCGGGCCACGCCACTTGCAGCTGTGACAATGCTGACCACGCGGCCTTGCGCCTGACCTATCGCAGCAGCCAGCCGAGCGAGCGACGCAGGTGCGCAGCACCATCCTGCTCGAACCAGGCGCCATGCGAGAAGATGACGCGATCCGGTTCCAGCGCCGCAAGGCGGCGCCCTGCCGTTTTCGCATCGTGTCCCTTGGCTTTCACTATTGCCCGTAGATAGATCGGAGCCCGCCCGTGTGGCGCTGTGACCCCGGCGAGCCTCGCCGGAATTCGCGAGGAAGACGGCAGTTTTTCCACCTCGAGATTCTGGACCAGATCGACGAGGACGAGCGTACGGCTTGGTTGATGGTAAAGCGCCACCTCCGCGAAACCGCCAATGCCCGGAACGATGATTGGGATGATCTCCTGCGGCCATCCCGCCGCCCCAGGGCGAAGGTCACTGTCGAGCCTGACGCCCGAGCGACGGACCTGCCGACGGTCTCTCAGTCCGGGAGCGGCCCATGTCATGGCTTCCGGCACGTGTTCCTGCCAAGCCTTCAGGAAGGTCCAGTGCGCACTATTGGGCGCGACGAAATGGGAGATGCGGCCGATCTGCTCGATCTCGCTCTTCAGCGCCGCATCGAACCTGGTCGGCGAGTGGAGGAGCAGGCTGCCGTCGACCAGACGGATCACCGTCATGCGGATCGGCAGGCGCAAGCCGAGTGGCCGAATGGGGCCACTGTCGACGATCCAGATGCTATCGGCGACCTTCTTGGGCACGTCGAGCGGTGGGTACAGAATTGTCTCGTCTCGCATGTCAGCTTCCGATCAGCGTGAAGATTAAGTCAAAGCCGAGGACGGCGACGGTCAGGAACAGCAACAGGCGGAGAAAATCGAACATCCCGCATTACCTGCGTTGAGGGCCTGTTCCAAGGCGTTCCATGGTTATAGATCCCCTCTACATAGCCGGCGCCTTCATTCCTCCCGATGCGCACAACGCCCCGGCTGGGTTTCAGATGCGCAGATCGTCGAAACAGCCCGTGGCCGGCGTTCTCCCTCGGGCATGGTTCCTTGCTGCGGAACCGCGACTTCCAAGAGGTCACCGGCTTCTGCGCCGCAGAAACCAGTGGCGCTCCTTTAGCCAGCCGTCGAAACAATCGGAGGGCAATCATGCAACTCTCCAAGGCGTTCAGGCCTTTCCCGCTCACCACAAAGGAGGCCACCATGGCGATCAGCGGACTTAGAGAACTGTACGTAGTCGAGTTGCAGGAGGCGCGGAGCTTTGAAGCGCTCCTGACCGAGGCCCTGCCGAAGATGGCGAAAGCGGCGTCGGAAGACCAACTGCGCCAGGCATTCGAGCAGCACCTCGAGGCAACGCGGGAACAGCTGAGCAGCGTCGAAGCACTCATCAAGGAGGCCGGAGCGAATCCGCAGGCACACGAGGACCAGTCGATGAAGGTGCTGGTCGAGCAGTCGCAGAAGATGGCCGGCATGGTCGCTGCTGGGCCGCTCTGCGACGCGGCGCTTATAGCCTCCGCCCAGCGTATCGAGCATTACGAGATCGCCGTTTATGGCACGCTCGCCACCTACGCCAAGATCCTCGGGCTCGATAACGACCACCAGATCCTGAGCGGCATCCTCGGGGAGGAGAAGGATGCCGACGACCTGCTGACGGACATCGCGGTGGGAATGGTGAATCCGGCCGGGGCCGAGAAGGAGGCGAAGGGGTAACAGCGGCATGCCGGCCCTTCGGCGCTCTGTAGAACGACAGATACCGCCCTGTCGGTACGCTGCTGCGCTATCGCAGTGAGCCGCTGGCGTCCGGCAGCGCGCAACCGGCTGCCGGACGCCAGATCATCTGGTGCGCCGCGGCGGTCTGAAGTTCGGACCCATCCAATTCCAGATGGAGCCGATGACGGATGTCATCGCCGCCTACGAAACCTTCGACGTCCAGAACAATGGCTGGGTGAAGGTCGAACTGAACCCCGCCGCATGAGGCGCAACACCGCTCGGCCTTGCGGCTCACGAGTGAAGAAAAGGAGGACGCCATGTCCGATACCCGGACGATCCACACCGGCAAATACGCTATCGACCACATCCACAAACCGGTGACAGTGTATTTCCATAACGACATCGTCGCCAGCACCGACCACGCGCTTTTGGTGCGTGAGGAAGGCACCGAGCCGATCTATTATATTCCCAGACATCGCGTTTACATGGCATTCTTCGTCGACAGCGATCGCGGCGGCGTTCCGGAGGAAAAGGGCCAGGCGCAGTTCTGGACAATTTCGGCGATGAACCGCGCCGGTCAGGACGCGGCCTGGGCATACACCGACCCGGTCGACGAACTGAGTGCAGTCCGTGACCATATCGCCTTCGATCCGACGCAGGTCCGGATCGAAGTGGGCGGGCCGCCGGCCGGAGCCGTCAAAGAGACGCTCTGACACGGTAATAGGTGGTGAAGCCTGCATCCAAGGTGGAACGGGTTGGCGCGTCGGAGTGTTGAACGCGCCGGCTTCGCCTCGCCAAGCTCCTGATGGGTATATTGGCGCCAGGCAAGCCTCCAAGGACCGAGTTTTGTCGCAGCGACTGGATTACGACCGGGCCCCGTGCTCCCAACATGTGATCGGAGGCAGACGTGGACGCGGACGGGAAGGAAAGGAAAGGCGGCTGCTGACCTGGTGGCGCCGCTCCCGCCAATTTCACACCCGACAGATTCTCGGGTCTGTTGCGCGACAACCATCCTGACCGGTTGCGACAAGCATGATGGCCGCTGCCGCGGCTCGAAGGACGGGCGTAGCCCGGCCGGAGAGCCGCGGCA
>NZ_JAZHLI010000118.1:0-6895 GCF_036549475.1 Aurantimonas sp. A2-1-M11
CTTCGTCGCCGAGCACAACCAAAACCCGAAGCCCTTCGTCTGGCGCGCCGATCCAGACGCCATCATCGCTGCACGAAGCCGAGGGTTCCAAACGTTGGAGTCAATCCACTAGTGCCGAGACGTCCAAAGATCGATCAGCATCCATGGACAGATCCATCGCGTTGCCGGCATTGGATGGGGCAGGTGAATCCGGAACTTGTCAACTTCCGGACCAATCCGCTGAAGCGTTCAGCCCGTCCGGATTGTAGCAGACCAGGTGCTTTGCCGCAGGCGACGTAGGCAGCCCGAAGCACGAGGAGACTCGCCGGCGAGCGTTCTGAGCCCGGTGCTAGGCAACTAGCCGCACAGGCCACGAACCTCACCACAGAGCTCTCCTGACTCTTGGCGGCGCATCCGATCCCGCATCGCCGACAATTCTCACGATCCTATTAGTGGAACGCTCAGACGAGTGGCGGATGCTCCTCGCCGGAGGTGTGCGCCATGCCCACTGTCAGTCCGTGGAAGCGACAGGAACGTCTCGACAGTGCCGCCCGGCTGCGGCGGCGATTTGAACGCGTCCCACGACGGCGCCAGCGATCACGGTGGCTGCGGGACCTGTCTCTGCTGCTGTTCAAGGTCGTAGCGATCGTCGGCGTCGGCGGCGCGGTCATGTATGCTGCTCCGGACCATCAAGGCACTTGGTCAGGGATCACGACGAAGCATATTTTTGGGTATCGGAACTGCGACGCTGTGCGCGCTGCAGGTAAGGCGCCGCTAAGGCGAGGGCAGCCGGGATACGCTCGTCATCTGGACCGCGATGATGATGGTATCGCTTGCGAGCCGTGGCTGGGACGGCGGTAGCAAAAGGCCATATCGTAGCAAAGGCCATATCTGAGAGAGCGAAACAGAGCCCCCTCCTATATATTCGCTCCCTGCCGGTTTGCTCGTGTTCATGGAGCGTCTTCAGCAGGAAGAGGCACCTCCCAGAACGCTGCGAAGCTCTGCGATGCTGAGCCAGTGGCGTGTGCGGTGGATCATGCGGTGGCAGTTGGCGCAAACCAGCGCGAGATCTTCCAGGCGCGTCTTGGTCTCCTCGGCAAGCGTATGCAGCGGCTGGGTGTGATGGACCTCGATGAAGCCATCCCCTCGCTCCCCATAGCGCTCATGGAAATCGAAGTCGCACGCCTCACACTGCAGACGGCCGGTCGCCTTAAGCGCGGCCTCCTTCCGCTTTTGGACAAGAGCTCGGTTTCGCTCCCGGCGAGTGTGCAGAACAGTCAGCAGCCGGCCCTCTGTAGCCTCAGAATCCTCGCCAAGTGCGATAGGCGCGAGCTCGGCACCGTCGGCATGCACAACTGCGGCTCTGATTGCGGCCGCAATCGCTTCGAGGCGCTTGGGACTGTTGGCGAACTCTGCCCAAACAACGGCCTCGTCTTTATTGCCTCTCGTCAACCCCACCCGGCCTGCAGATGTGAGGCAATATTGGGAAATCTCGAAGTAGGCGTAAATATGGAATCCAACTCTTACGAAATCATGACAATTGATAGAGGTAGCGTTCTCAAAATGTTCGTGAAATAGCGTGGCGCCGTATATAAAACCGTAACGCGTAAGAGAATAGGTTGCTAAGATCAGGTCCTTCTTGTCACACAGACCGACAAGCCGCTTAACATTAGCTTCTGCATGACGGATATCTGCAATTGAGCGGGGTCTTCCTCCACCAATTTCGTCAAGGCCGTGCAATATCACAATGTCCTGTCAAAATTCAGCTGGGGATGGTCTTCTTTTGTCAGAGAATAGGCCGGATGGATTATTGTAAAATCGAACCTCGAGAGCAGGTTATCACAGGTAGCCACACCGTCGGCACGCGCCCCCGGCTTTGATAAGAGACCGGCGCGCTCGCAAGGCGCCGACCATGCCTCGGTTGACTGGAAGACGCGTCGTTTGCGGACATCACCGTCCCTGCACCGCGCGTTTCCTCGCAGACGATGGTCCCGACACACGGGGCAACGGCCGGAGAGGTGGCAGAGTGGTCGAATGCACCGCACTCGAAATGCGGCNGCGCGTTTCCTCGCAGACGATGGTCCCGACACACGGGGCAACGGCCGGAGAGGTGGCAGAGTGGTCGAATGCACCGCACTCGAAATGCGGCATACGGCTCATTCGAATGCGGCGCATCGAGGAGCCTGTTGGAGCATCGGTGGAAGAGCGCGCGCGTCGGCTCAGGTGACCGTCTGCACCGGCGAACGACTTCCGAGCGACTTCGGCAGGTCCATCGAGACGCCAAGCATAGAGACCGAGGCGCCGCGATCAACCTTGACCCGCATCTGCTCCCGGTCGACCGAGCAGTGTTTGGCGATCACGGCCAGGATCTCTTCCCGCAGTAGGGCAACGAGATCGGATGGGTTCGTCGTCTCACGCTCATGCGAAAGCAGAAGCTGAAGGCGTTCGCGGGCCTGTTGAGCCGAACTCGTGCCAGGCTCGCCAATGGGCTCGTCCGACAGAAGGTATCTCAGTCTGGCGCGCGCCTGCGACGCCGAGCCGGCGCGGGGTCTGAAGAGAGCTAGAAGGTTCATGCCGCTCTCCTTGTGAAGAACTTGCCAAAGAACCCTTTGGGCTCGCTTGTCATTATGATCGGGATGCTCTCACCGCAGAGCCGTCTGGCGGCTTCGCTATAGGCCCGGGCTGGCGCGCTCGCTGCATTGCTCAATGTCACCGGCGTCCCGGTATTGGATGCCCGCAGCACCTCCTGGCTTTCCGGGATAATACCAAGAAGGGGCAGGGCCAGGATTTCCAGGACGTCCTCGACCTTCAGCATTTCGCCGCGGGCGGCCCTGACAGGGTCGTAGCGCGTAAGAAGGAGGTGCTTCTCGACCTGCCCGCCCTCCTCGGCCTTCTTTGTCTTGGAATCGAGAAGGCCGATGATGCGGTCGGAGTCGCGCACGGATGACACCTCCGGATTGGTCACGACGACAGCCACGTCTGCATGGCGCATTGCCAGGGTGGCGCCGCGTTCGATCCCGGCTGGGCTGTCGCAGACAATCCAATCAAACATCTCACGCAGTTCACCGATCACGCGCTCAACGCCCTCGGGAGACAGGTGGTCCTTATCTCGTGTCTGCGAGGCGGGCAGCAGTGACAACGTGTCTACGCGCTTGTCGCGGATCAGTGCTTGGCTGAGATTGGCGTCGCCCTGCACTACGTTGATGAAGTCGTAGACAACGCGCCGCTCAGCGCCCATCACCAGATCCAGGTTCCGCAGGCCAACGTCGAAGTCGACGACCACGACTTTCTGCCCAGTTTTGGCAAGAGCCGCACCGAGCGCTGCCGTGGAGGTTGTCTTGCCAACCCCGCCCTTTCCCGAAGTCACCACGAGCACCTTGGCCATTGCGCATTCCTCCCTCGAGGGGTCAGAGGTTACGTCTGACTATCCTAAATTAGTTCAGTGAACTACGGCGACAGTTGTCGGCGGGCGCGGATGTAGATTACGCTCGTTGGCGACGGCCTCTCTCAGTCCCGATACTCCATTCTATGTCGCTAAGCTTGCGCGAGACCTGCGACGAGGGCAGCAGCCGGCCACGATCGTTCGCCATGCCGGCAGCTTGGGCCGTTCGCGAGGAGTTCGCCAAGGTGAGTGATCTACGCCTTGGAGCTTCCACTCGCTCAACTCTCGGAACCATGCGGCAGACTCGCGATTCTACGTCCAAGGAGGGCGAAATGGCGAAATTCTCACATGGCGATCGTGTCAGCTGGAATTCCGAAGCTGGCCGAGTGACGGGCAAGATCATCAAAGTTCACAACAATGATTTCGACTACAAGGGTCATCGACGTCGCGCGTCGAAGGATGATCCACAATACGAGATCGAAAGTGAGAAAACCGACCACATAGCCGCTCACAAGGAAAACGCGCTGACGAAGATCGACTGATGGCTGCGCAGTTTACCAGCATCGGCCATTCGAACCGTGACCTTGGCGACGTCATCGACATGCTGCGAGAGGCGCGTATAGCCTTGGTGATCGATGTCCGCACGTTTCCGCGGTCACGAAACAACCCAGTCTACAACATCGATAGCTTCCCAGACGATCTCGCGCAGTTGCAGATCCGATATCGGCACTCGCCGGGACTAGGCGGACGGCGATCGAAGCAACCCGGGATCGACGAAAGCCTCAATGCAATGTGGCGCCTGCGAAGTTTCCATAATTATGCGGACTACGCCCTAGGTGACGAATTCGGGGCGGCCTTCGATGAACTTGTCAGCCTCGGCCGAGCGCAGCGTATCGCGATGATGTGTTCGGAGGCGGTCTGGTGGCGTTGCCACCGCCGGATTATTACCGATTATCTGCTGTTAAACGGCCATGCGGTCGATCACTTAATGGCGCCCGGTCGTATCGATCTCGCCACCCCAACGCCGGGTGCGCAGAAGACAGCAGAGGGCAAAATCGTTTATCCGGCCCCTGCAACAGAAAGTTAGACGACTAACTGCATCTGTTGCATCGAGCGCGGTCTGTCTGCCGTTGCTGAAGCCTTATCCAGACGCCAGCGCGAGCCACCCTCGGCACCCTCTCCAAGAATGCGGCGGAGACAAAAGACATCGAAAGGCCTCCACAAATCGCTCGAGGAAACTCGTTGGCGAGCATTCCTGACTGGACGTAGGGTAGCAGACGTGCTCACGGAGCGCGCCAGTCAGCGGACCTGAGTCAGGGCAGCACATCCGCAATCGAGAAGAAGCTAACGCGCAGCGCGAATCAACGGCGTGATCCGGCGGAGGGCGACGCGCCGATTCTCTCGCTCCGCTTCTTTCGTTTCGATCTTCAGGTGTTGTTCGCCATATCCCTGCGTCACGAGGTTCTCCGGAGGAATGTCGAAATCTTCCGACAATGCCACGGCGACCGCCTCTGCGCGGCGGTCGGACAGGAGCAAATTCGCTTCATCCGAGCCGACAGCATCGGTGTGCCCCTCGATCAGAAAGATATCGTCGGGACGCTTGGCGATGATCGCCTCGATAGCAAGTCCGACGCTGTCCAGCGCATCAAGTTCCTCCAAACCCACGACAGCGCTTCCGAAGGCAAAGGTAATCGTATCCAGATCGACCCGTCGCACCTTGTCGCGCAACCGGTCACTGTAGCGCACCTCATCGAGCGAATAGATGCGCTCCACGTCCTCGACCGGCGGTGCCGTCAGCGCTGCCTCTACCTGAAGCGGCGTCGCAGCCCGGGTCTCCACGATGTATTCGTCCTGCGGAATGGCGACGACGAGTGGCGGCAGGGGACCGATCTCTGCATAGAAACGGCGATCGTTTCTGGCCGGGCTGCGTAGTGAATCCTCCCAACTGAGATTGTCGATAAGGACGATCTCCTGGCCGTTCGGCAGGACGCGTGTCCGCAACAGAATGTTGCCATAGACGTCTCGGACGGTTTGGACGCGCACGCCATTTCCACGGTAGACCGTAGTAAGGGTCTCGCCGTTGCCAAGATCCTCGACCTCGACGTCGCGTGCCCTGGACAACAGCCGGTCGCCTTCCTGTTCCGGCTGGATGATCAGCTGATCGCCGAGTCGGATGATGATTCGGTCGCCTTGCCGCTCGACAATTTCGCCGCGGTCACCAGGATCATTCCGTCTCTCTCGACGCCATTCGGCGCGGTCGTCGTCGCGCAGGCGCTCGACCGCGACACCATTCCGGCGACGCTCCTGCCGCTGTTGCCGACGCTCGGACCGTGCGCCCGTTTCGAAGCCGTCGTCGCTCTGACTGGCTTCGACCTGCTCGCGCTGGCGCTCCAGTTTTCGCTGCAACCGCCGCAGTTCGTCGAGCTCCTCGGATCCTCCTTGTATCTGCAGCTGCTGCTCCACCGTCGTGGTAGCGGCGGCGGCCGGCGCGATGGTCCGGGCCGGGGGAGAGTCCCGGTTCTCACGTCGTAGTTCACGCGCGCGTCTACGTTCATCGCGAGCGTCCACGGGCGACGCTCCCAGCGGCGCAGTGACTGAAGAAGGCTGGGAAACGTTCGGTGCGCCGTTGCGCTCTTGCCGCCTGCGCTCGCGCTCCTGGCGGCGTTCTTCACGAGCGGTTGCGGGCTGCCCTGCGGCGGGCAGGCTTTGGGCGGCCGCGTCCGCTGGTGCGCCTGTGGGAGGCGATGCTGACTCCGCAGGCACCGGTTCCGCAGCGACTGTCGAGGGATCACTCGCGTTCGGCTGCCGGGCCGTCCCTGCAGAACCTTCCCGCCGCTCCTCGCGTTGGCGCTCTCTTTCGAGGCGCCGCTCTTCGCGCACGCCCGTGGGCTGGTCTGCAGCGGGGACAGCCTCGCCAACTGGCACCGGCGCAGGGCTCGCCGGAGCAACCTCTTGAGGTCCTGCCTCGGGAACGGCTTCCAACGGCCCCGCTCCGGGCTGTGATGGAACGGGCGCAATCTGCGCCGGTTGCTCGACCACTCCCGCGGGTTCTAAACGACGGCTCTCGCGTTCTCGGCGACGCTCTTCGCGGGCATCGAGAGGCTTTTCGGCGTCAATCCCCACGGCCTCGGCTGCGGCTTCAGCCTTGATCCGAGCTGCCTCGGCTGTTGCAGCTTCCTCCTCCACAGCAGCGGCCGCTTCCTGAGCCAGACGCGCTGCTTCTTCCTCCGCGATGCGCGCTGCCTCGGCGGCAGCGGCCTCTTCTTCGGCTGCCGCCTGGGCTGCCGCTTCCTGTTCGGCGGCAGCAGCTGCTTCCTGCGCCAGACGAGCGGCTTCTTCCTCAGCTACGCGGGCTGCGTCGGCGGCTGCGGCTTCCTGCTCGGCGGCCGCCTGGGCTGCCGCTTCCTGTTCGGCGGCAGCAGCTGCTTCCTGCGCCAGACGGGCGGCTTCTTCCTCAGCGACGCGGGCTGCGTCGGCGGCTGCGGCTTCCTGCTCGGCGGCCGCCTGGGCTGCCGCTTCCTGTTCGGCGGCAGC
>NZ_JAZHLI010000119.1:0-6872 GCF_036549475.1 Aurantimonas sp. A2-1-M11
CCGGTGCGCGGATCATCAAGCCCTTCCCAGCAGGCGACAAATTCTTCCACGGCATCCTCCCAACGGCGAAAATCCGCCGGCCAAGCGAAGAATCCATCGCAACCGCAAACGCACGTGAACAATCAGACTACAAAAATTTCCAAATGCGATTCCCCTGGCAACGCCACCGATCGAGGTCACGCAGCTCACTCTTGAGAATGTCAGGGAAGACATTCATCGCCATAGCATCCACCAGGTGAACAAGGAGACTCGCTGGTGAGCGTTTCAGCCAGGACGCAGATACGGCAACCGTCGTGATCACGAACCGCGCCGGTGGCCATCCCTGACACGTGGCCGCACATCTGGCATCGATAGCGATTCGCGGTCGAGACGATCTGATAGCATGCAGTAAGCGACCAACCACTTCCCGACCTGCTCAACAGCCAGTTCGCTCGGGACGGCGCCCAACTGATATGGCGGCCTGCAGGCGCTGCCATAAGGTCTCGAATTGGGGGGTATGGGTCAGAACAGCGCCGCCAGCCCGCGCCGGATGAGGTTTGTGCCGAGGATGAGGAGGCTCAGAAACAGCCATCGCCGAAACCGCGCCGGCGCTATCCGTTGTCGAAGGCGCTGACCCATGGCCATACCGGCCAGCGCCGGCACGACCAGTAGAAGAGACGTGGCGATCCCCTCAAATGCTGCGGCGCTCTGAGCGGTCAGGATCGCTCCGATGGTAAGGCTGGACATTGCGAACGACAGGCCCATCGCCTGGACAAGTTCGTCGCGCCGGAGCCCCAGCGCAGTCAGATAGGGCACGACCGGCAGCACCAGCGTGCCAGTCGCGCCTGCCGTCAAGCCCGTCATGAGCCCAATCGCAGGTCCGAAAACTCGCTCGTGCCGACCCGGCGCCGCAAAGCTAGCGCCGGCAAGCCCGAGCACCGCATAGGCACAGAGCGCCGTCCCGAGCAGGATGTCGAGGGTGCCTTGGTCGGCGCGAAAGAGCACCGTGGTCCCCAAGAAGATCCCGGGCACGGTCGCCAGCAGCATCGGCCACAGCCGCTTGAGCAGCCCCGCGAGAAAGCCGCCAGTGGCGGCTTGCCAAACATTTGTCAGAAACGCCGGCGCCACAAGCAGAAGCAACGCCTCACGCAGGCCGAGCGCCGTGCCGAGCAGGGCCAACACAACGGTCGGCAGGCCCAGCCCAACGATGCCCTTGACCGCGCCGCCGAGCAGGAATGCGCCGACCGCAATCAAGACCAGAGAAAGATCCATGAACCCGTCCCAGGGAATCCGTCGAAAAGCGATTTGCGGCGGAGACTATTGCATGGTCCCGCCCGATCGCCATCCGACCGCCTTTGTATCAATCATTGCGACCGCCCAAAGGATTCAGCTTTTGCGGCGGTAGAGACTTCCAGAACGCGTCTGCACTCGTTTTCAGCCGCACCCCATCTTTGGTGAATGATGCGGCCTTGCTGGAGATCTGCGCACCCAACTTAGGCCTTAGTCAGCTCCTAGGGGATTGCAACTCTCCCCATATTTGCACAGCAAGTCGTGAATGCTCATGCCGGAGAGGCTGAACAATGACGCGTTTGGGATCGACCGACATGACAAAGTATCTTGTGAAATTCACTGCGATCGCAATCTTGATCGCGGCCCTTGCCGGTTGCTCATCAACTTCTTCCAGTTCGAATACGACGGTCGGTGCTCCTGCCTCGAGCTTCGCCGGGATCGAACAGCAGGTTCGGTTCACACCCTGGTCGGGGCAAAGCGCCGTTGGCCAGTTGGCGAAACCCTACTTCATCTCGTTCCGTGCCCGTAATGCTGAGAGCTACGGCCACTCGTTCGTCGCCTTCGGCGAACTCGATTTTCGCGGCAGCGTCCCCTACGACAATGGGGGTGTCCTCATCTCGGATATGACCGAGATCGCCGGTCTTCACCCCGCAGGCGGCAACGCTGCCTATTCCATGGGCCATATCGCCCCGGTCCCATCCGAGACCGGCTTCTCGGACGGCGACACCGAGATTAGATATCTTCAGAACGAGATGACCATCGCACTCACACCGGAAGAGTATAAGCGTATCGTTGGCCGGATCCGGCAGCTTCAGGGCAGCAGCCCCCTCTGGCACGCGGTCGCTTATAACTGCTCGTCTTTCACGAACAAGATCGCTGACTTTATGGGCATGGAAACGGTCAACCACTTGCTCTTCCCGCGTAATTACATTGCGGCGCTGAAGGATGCCAATCCTGGCGTCCAGACGCTTAGCAGGAGCGTTGATACGTTAGGGTGAGCTTTCCCGCCGGTTGATCTCCGATTGGTTCGAGAAGCGGGCCATTCGGTCCGCTCTCTAATTAGGGTGCTCTTGATCGAAGACGGACGCCTCGAAGCCCCCTAATGCGCTGTCCCGGACGACTGGCTCTTTTAGGTCAAGCGTTTCCATCACGATCTCTGCTGCGTGCTCGCGCTCGAGGCTGGCGTGGCTCGCGAACGAGATCACGCGCCACGTCCTCGGCACCCGTCGCCGCACCATTTACCATCGGCTCGCAGCCGCCAAGCCGCAGAGCGGTAGCCATAGCGACAAAGCACCCGACAGGATTCGAACCTGTGACCTTCTGCCTTTGGAGAGGAGCGCAAGCTCCACATCCCAACCTATCAACGCTTCTTGCCGTCCGGCCCCGGATCGGCTAGGGAGTTTTCGCATCAGGCAATCCGCACGCCGGATCCCGCCCGCGACCCGGGCACCCGTAGCTCAGCTGGATAGAGCGCTGCCCTCCGAAGCGTCCGCTCGCCTACGTCTACCAGTTGCGAAGCTACTGTTTTCAAACGAGTTTGTTGCTTCAGGAGCTTCAAGCGAGTCCATCTGNCGTCCGCTCGCCTACGTCTACCAGTTGCGAAGCTACTGTTTTCAAACGAGTTTGTTGCTTCAGGAGCTTCAAGCGAGTCCATCTGGCACGAAAGAGCCACATCGACTCCATGAACCTATCTGGAAGCCGCGCCGACCGGTTTTATCTTTCGCTTTGTGTAGGGATGAAAGGCGTTAGATTCGGGGTCCGGAGGCGCCGTCGGGAACACGTCCGGAGAATGCGGCGTAGTCTCGTTCCGCTCAACCGAACTCAGCTGCAGCCAACCGAGATGAAGGTCAGCAGCCGACGCACCCCGCGTTATCGATGGATTTACGAACACATCGTAGTGTCGATTTGTAACCGTTATTGGGGGAACGTGGGTGTTGGGGGTTACCGGTCGTTTTATGTTAGCGGTGGTTCTTCCGAGCGTCCTCGTCCTTGGGCTGATGACCGCGCTCGTTGCCGGGACCACCTTCTGGTCCACGACACGAACCGATGCAAGCTCGATACAACGGGAAACCCAACTCGTTGAACATCTTCTGGAACAGCGAATTGCTCAGGTCACAAAGGATCAACAAACCTCTACGATCTGGGATGATGCAGTCGAGCACGTTCTCGGCGACAGGGATCCTGATTGGCTTGATAGCAATCTCGGCGTATGGATGCACGATTACTTTGGCATCGATAGAATATTTATACTCGATGGCGACGATGTATCTATCTACGCGATGATCGGCGGGGCATCACGCCCGGAGGGAAGCTATTTCGCCCACGCTACGCTCCTCCAACCTATCGTCGATGCGCTTCGCCAACAAAGACGCGCCGGCGATTCGGAGGAAGCCAGGCCAGGCTTCCTTCGGGACTACGTCTTGCTCGAAAATCGTCCCGCAGTGGTGAGCGCGGCTCCAATCGTTTCGGAGACAGGAGCAATCCCACAAGTTGCGGGCGACGAACCGGTGCATATTGCGGTCCGTTTTCTGGATGCTGCCTTTCTTACGCGGCTCTCAACGGATTTCTTCATTGAGCGACCCAGGTTCTCCTGGACCGGGTCAGTCGGTGAACATGAAGCGCGGTTCCCCCTTAATTCGGCTGGTGCAAGCCTAGGATACCTCGTGTGGACCGTGCAGCGGCCGGGCACGAAAATCATGGGCGAAATCACGCCAGTTTTATCTACCGCTGGGGGCGCGATTCTCATACTGGCCGGCTTCATGCTCTTCCGTCTTCACAGGACATCGAAGAAACTCCTGAAGTCGCACGAGCGCATCGATCATATGGCCCGTCATGATGCGCTGACGGGGCTCTCAAACCGTTTTCATTTTGCGTCGGAGCTCCGCAACCGGATTGGAGAGTTCGAACGCACTAGAACCCTCTTCGCTGTGCTTTATCTTGATCTCGACAGGTTTAAGCATGTAAACGATACATTAGGCCACCCTGCTGGAGACGGTCTGATTTGCCAAGTGAGCAGTCGTTTGAAAGGCATCATTCGGAAGGATGATGTATTGGCTAGGATTGGCGGCGATGAGTTCGCAATGCTGGTGAACCAGGTCGCTAACGTTGGCGAAGTGGAGACGATCTCTGTTGAAATCGTTAGGGTCATTGGCGCCCCGTTTTTAATAGACAACCAGGAGGTAGATATCGGTGTATCTATCGGGGCAGCACTCCCTCTCGAAACGCATTTCGTCGCCGATGACCTGATCCGCAATGCCGATATGGCTCTCTATAAGGTAAAGAGTTCCGGGAGAAACGGTTACGCGATCTTCGACGAAGAAATGAACCGAAGTGCCACTCGCCGCCGTATTCTCGAGCGGGACTTGCGAGCTGCTCTATCTCGTGAGGGCGAATTGAGCCTTGTCTATCAGCCAATCCTACGCGCCAATAGCGGGACGGTCGTTGCCGTCGAGGCTCTGCTTTGCTGGCGTCACCCTCGCGACGGCATCATCTCGCCTTGCGAGATAATCCCTCTCGCGGAAGACGCAGGATTGATCCTGCCGCTTGGCTATTGGGTGCTGAATGCGGCTTGCCGGGCAGGCGTTGCCCTCGGCGAAATGGTTGTTGCGGTGAATGTTTCAGCCGTGCAGCTTCGGGACAAGTTTTTTGGGCCAACTGTCGAGAAGATTTTGTCAGCTACTGGCATGGAGCCCAGTCGCCTCCAAATAGAAATAAACGAAGGCGCGCTCATACAGCACAGCGAGACAGTGGT
The DNA here is from genome assembly GCF_036549475.1 of Aurantimonas sp. A2-1-M11. NCBI lineage: Bacteria > Pseudomonadati > Pseudomonadota > Alphaproteobacteria > Hyphomicrobiales > Aurantimonadaceae > Aurantimonas > Aurantimonas sp. A2-1-M11. The sequence goes on from NZ_JAZHLI010000119.1 coordinate 5,021, forward strand.
TCAGAATATTTCTGTCCTCCGTGAAGCAGGTATCCGAATCATGATCGATGAATTCGGAAACGGGCATGCCTCAATCAGCTACCTGAAGAACTACAAAGTTGATGGTCTAAAACTCAATTGCTCCTTTATAGAAGCCCTAAGTGCCGATCCTGAGGGTGCTCGTTCTGCCTTCAAAGCGATTGTCGACCTAGCCTGCTCGCTTGGACTAGAAGTTGCGGCAGAAGGCGTTGAGACTCAAGAGCAGATGGAGATCGCTCTTGCAGCTGGCGCTCAATACCTTCAAGGATATTTGTGTTCTCACCCGGTCGCGCTTCCAGAGCTGCTGGAGACGGTATCGATCAGGCGAGAACGCGATACCTTTCCGAAACGGGCCGCCTAGCTCGGACATCAGCGTCCACTCGCTTCGTGCGCATTGGACGGCAATGCAACGCGTTTTCGAGAAAGAAAGTGTCGCCGTGGCAGAGCAGCACTCTCTGGCGCGATGATCCCCGGCTACTCCTTGCCAGCCAGACACCTGCCGCGTCTCTCAAGGAGGTCGTGCACGCGCCAACGATGGATCGGCACAAACGCGGCACAGTGCCACCGAGAGTGCGGGAAAGCCGCAGCCCGAGACGCCAGCGTCATGCGATCGCTGAAGAGGCTGCAAGCAGAAAGGCCACGATGTTGAGGGCCGTCAGAGCTATCACATCACGATAGGGGCCACGCACGCCAGTGCTCTTTTCGAACCACCATGAGGACGCCGAAGTCGGCACGCCGAGCACCAATGCCGCCACAGTGGCCGTGGTGCATGCCCAAAACTCGCCATTCCGGATCGGGCCGAGGGCCAGCACAACGACAACGACGGCTAAGGCTGCGCAGGCTGCGGCCATGGGTATGTAGACGACTCGCAGCACGATCTGCGTTGCCATCGTCGGCTCCGTCCCGTCAGCTTTGAGCGCCTTGTCGTGATGCGCCGCTGGAGCTGGTCCGAACGCGTATTTGGCAGCCATCGCCAGCACGCCTGCGGCCACGAGAAGATAGAGCACCACTCCGCCAATCAGCATCATTACCCTCCTGTCGATTTCCCAAGAGTCCGAAGCTAACCGAGCGCAACTGATGCGGGAAGGTGCGCAGGCTCGGCTACAACCCTTGGCCGGTCGGAATATCTGGGATTCATCCTTGGCGCCGACTCACCGGTCCCCTACGCGTGGAGGTGCAGACGAGGAGCACTTTCATGGCGACGATACGGAAATTGCGTGGACGCTGGCAGGCGATGGTTCGCCGCAAAGGCCTCCAACCGCGTGCGAAGAGCTTCGACGGCAAGGCAGACGCCGAAAAGTGGGCTCGGAGTCTCGAGGCTGAACTCGATCGATGCGGCAATCTTCCAGACACACGTGTCGCTGAGAAGATGACGGTCCGCGAGCTCCTGGAGCGCTATGTCGCCGAGATCACGCCAGCCAAGCGTAGCGCCTCCTCCGAGGCATATCGGATCCGAGGAATGCTGACCCGGTCGATCTGCTTTCGCACGCTCGCGATGCTCACCCCCGCCGACGTCGCGAAATACCGCGATGAGCGTCTCGCACAGGTCGCGCCAGCGACGGTGATCCGCGAGTTGAACACGCTCGGGCACGCGATCGACATCGGTCGCAAGGAGTGGGGCATTCACCTCGCGCAGAACCCGTGCCGGATGATCCGTCGACCAGTCCCACCGCGCGGTCGTAATCGCCGCCTACAGGACGGCGAGGAGCAGCGATTGCTGGAAGCTGCGGATTCCGATTCAAACCGGCCGGGTATTCCGATTTGAAGTCGGCCACCATTCCGGGATGAAGCCGGCCAGCATTCCGATCAATAACCGGCCACCCTCCGGCGTCTG